>JAPOPM010000080.1 GCA_026712905.1 Deltaproteobacteria bacterium | reverse complement strand
CGTCAACATCGGCGCCGGCGGCAAGGCCGACATCGGCGTCCAGAACCTGCCCCAGGAGATGATCCTGCACACCATCCGCTCCGGCGAGCCGCGCCACTGGCTCCAGGCCATCGACTTCCTCTCCTCGCGCAAGGACACCTTCCCGTTCGAGGAGATGATCTCGGCCGAGTACAAGCTGGAACAGGTCAACGAGGCGCTCCAGGCCATGGCCAAGTACGAGATCGTCAAGGGGGTCATCCACTTCAACTAGGCAGGCGGAGATGGCGCCCTTCGACTTCGCTACGCTACGCTCAGGACGAACGGATGTGAGGGCGCCCTCTTGCTTTGCGGTAGCGTTTCCCAAAAGGTGGGGTCAGACCTTGTACCTGTTTCCCATGACCTAACCCACCGATTACAAGGAGATTTTATGCGAGCCATCGTCATGGGTACCGGCCCCATCGGCGGCATTATCGGCGGACGCCTGGCCCGGGCCGGACATGACCTGACCTTCGTCGACGTGGACCGAGAGCACGTCGCTGCCATCCGCGACCACGGGCTTCAGGTGGACGTGCCCGACGGGGCGTTCAACGTGAAGGCCAACGTCGTTTTCCCCGGCGAAATCGAAGGCACCTTCGACACGGCTTTCATCGCCGTCCGCTGTAATTACACCCGCGACACGCTGGCGATGGCGCTGCCGCACATGAGCGAAGATGGTCTGGTGGTGTCGATGCAGAACGGTATCAATATCCCTCTTCTGGAGGAGGCGGTGGGGGCGGACCGGTCGGTGGGCATGGGGATCCGCATGGGCAGCCGGCGGACTGCACCGGGGTGTGTGCACACCACGACGCGGGGCCACCTCTACGTCGGCCATTCCCACGGCCGCACGACGCCTCGGCTGGAAGAGCTCAACGCGATGCTCGACGCCGTGATCCCCAGCGAGATTACCGACAACATCATCGGAGTGTTGTGGAGCAAGCTCACGTACACCTGCTACGGCTACTACGGTTCGCTGGCGAACACGTCCATGGTGGAGAGCTGCGCCAGCCCCGACGACCGGCGTCTGCTGGCGAATTTCCTGGGCGAGGTGGTGGCCGTGGGAACGGCCGCCGGAGCCCGGTTCATCCCGTTGAGAGAGTACAACCCGCCGGGCCTGCATCCCGAGCAGCCGGTGGAAGCGCGTCTGGCGGTGGTCAACCACTACGCGGAGTCCTGGAGGTCGGACGACCTCAAGGGGCCCCTGCGGCAACTGCTCAACGGCACCAGGCTCGAAGTGGAGTTCACCCTCGGCCACGTGGTGCGGGAGAGCGCCCGGCTGGGCCTGTCCACGCCCCTGTGCGACAACGTGTTGAACATGTTGCTCGAGCTGGAATCGGGCAAGCGCCAACTGGGTCTCCACAACTACGTGGAGCTGGCCGGGTGCCGCGCCTGACCGGCGCCCGCTCCCCGTCATTTGTATGTTGAGGTAACCTCTCGAATCGGCCAATTTGGGAGGTCGGCATGCGGGGGGAGCCGGCCGCGCCGGCGGACTCACAGCGCAGTCGGGGCGCCGACGCCATCAGAATCTCGCGCCGAGGTGAAATCCGACTGCGTGATTCGGAGCCGCATTCTTTTTGGCATGCTCGCGCCGAGTCCCCTCGACCCTGAGCTCCAGCGAGGTGGGACCGCGGTTCGCCAACTTGAGCCGCCAGCCCAGGCTGTACTCCGGCTGTCCGTTCACGAGCCCGAGCCCGATCTCCGGCGTCGAGGTGAACCGGTCGTCGAAGGCGGAGAACCCGTAACCCATCTTGAGCTCGAGGCGGCGGTCCCGCGGCCCGCGGTCGTTATCGTTCGTCGCCAGTCCGGCGGGAGACACGGGCTCGATCAGCGCGTCCATGCCACCGGTCGCACTGGCACCCACGGTCTGGCTGAGAGTGAGCGACGGCCCGCGGTCCGAAGCGGGGTCCGGGTTCCAACCAAGCGAGCCGGCGATCCCGTGATCGCGGAAGCCGTTGGACTCGTGGGTGAGCAGGCCGCGCCCCGTCAAGTCCGCGGAAATG
>JAPOPM010000079.1 GCA_026712905.1 Deltaproteobacteria bacterium | reverse complement strand
GCTTCGCGTTCAGGCGGGGCGCCGGCTACGCCAGGAACCACCCGGTGGTCGAGGACGGCTCCATGGCGGACCTGCTGAAGTCCCTCCACATCTCCGTCGGCGTGACGCTCTTGATGCGGCTGGTGGCGCGCGTGGTGGTGAGGATCCTCTACCCTCCTCCGCCTCGGCCCTCCCCGGCTCTCCGCCTTCAACCGCGCGGTGGTGCGCCGCGGCCGCTTCGCCACTCTCGCCCTTGCGGCTGCGGCGATCCACCTGGGCTCGGTGAAGGAGAGCGGCGACGGCGGCGTGGTCCAGTGGTTCAGCCTCCAGTGTCTCGACGATTCGCCGTGATTACCGGATGGCGCTGTGGCGAATGCTGGTGCTTTCACTCGTCCTCGGCGCCCCCCTTACCCAGGCTGCGGATTGCTCCACCGACCGGGCCAGGGTGAAGGCATCACGGCGTTCGTGGAGACGAACTACAGGACGTCCAACATGATCGTTGGGCGCCACAGAAACCTGGACCACTTCATGGTATTCGCCTTTGTCCACGATCCGGTGGAAGGCGACTGCAAGGCAGAGGTGAAGGTCGATGAGCAGTGCCGGATCACGAACCTGGAGGGCGCGAGTTTGACCGCCGAGGCCGTGAGAAGGCAGACGCTTCGCTGCACGCCTTGACGGCGCCGCCGGGCCTGGATACCACCTGGTCGTGCGCGGGGCCGTTCCTCGGTTCAGGTCCCCGGGGCTTTGTGGGTCCCGTGCACCCGTTCCTGTCGATGACATGGCCGGAGCGGCGATCGCCATCGGCCTCGCAATCGGGAGGCTGGTTTCCGGGGTTGTTTCCCCTATGGATCGGCTTCGGCTGGGATATCGTGCTTGCATGGCAACAAGAGCGACGGTCCGATCGCCCTCCGCGTCTTTGACCGGCCTTCCTCTTCATGGAACTTTGAGAATTCGCGGAAGGGAACAGATGCGGGGACTCGCGTGGGACAGATGGCCGGAGACGCGATCACCGCGAAGAACCTCCGGAATCGTTGAGCGAATGATCGGAATGGCAACAATACGGGCACGCGCCCCTGACACCGAAGCCCGAGAGCCGGTCGTCCCAGGCGATCCACAGCTTGTCCTGGGGCTCGAGGGCGTCTACCGTGCGCTTGGTCAGGGTGAGCTTGACCCTAGCGGCGAGTTTGGCGGATTCCTTCATGGGGTTATCTCCGGGTATGAACGAAAACCGGGGTTGTCGAGGTGGATCGACGAGAATCAACCCGCTAGTCATCACCAGAGCAGAACTCGGAGCGCACGGGAGTGAAAGCACCGGCAGCGTCTGGCGCTGGAGAAAGGCGGGGTAGCCGACCGTCCCCCGGTCGAACTCTCCGGCATCAGCTGGACACGAAAGCGGCGATTGACCCCGGCCCGGCGGGGCGCTACGGTGACTTTCTCCGTGGCACCAAACTGACTTGAGGACATACGCGCGCTTGCAGGGACTGAGTATTGGTTGAATGGGGTTACATATCGATTACGGCCCAAATGAGAATATTCCTAACATATTGATAAACAAGACGAAAGAACGACATCAATGCAGAAAAGACCCGCAGATTATGATGCGAATTAACCAGACACCACACTAGC
>JAPOPM010000078.1 GCA_026712905.1 Deltaproteobacteria bacterium | reverse complement strand
TGGCGGTCAACGCGGTGGCGAACCGGGAACAGGGGCTGGCGGACGTGGTGCTGGAGAACTTCCTGGAAGAGTTGTCGGGTGAGCGCAGCCACGTGGACATCATGTACCAGTTCCTGGAGGAAGCCGGCATCTCGCGCGAGGAAGCCGACAACGCCGAGCCCGCGCCGGGCACCCTGGCGGCCATCGAGATGATCATCGGCTGCTGCCAGCGCAGGTCCGCGCTCGAAGGCGTGGCCATGCTCGCCTTCGTGGAGAGCCAGCACGGCGGGCCTGACGGCGCCGCCGCCCGGGCCTACAAGGAACTGGTGGGACACTACGGCTTCTCGGAACGGCAGGTGGAAACGTACCGCATTCACGCGGAGCAGGACGTGGGCCACGGCTCCCGGCAGATCGACACGCTTCGCCGGGCCGCCACGGATGAGGAGACGCGCGAGAAGATCCTCCGCGCCGTCAAGCTCGGCATCACCGCCTTTACGCTGGAGTGGGACGGCCACGTCCAGGCCATGACCGGCTGGCGGGACTTCTGGCCGGGCGTCCGGCCGCTGGATCCGAGTCGGCCCGAGGCCGCGCCGGAAGTACGCGAGGCGTAAGCGACGCCCGAATCGTCATTCCCGCTTTCGCGGGAATGACGATTCGAGGGGACTCTGCCGCATCCGTTTTATGACACAGCCGCTTTCGCGGAAATGACGTATGCGTAACGCCTCCGCCTGGAGGGGTGACACAGCCTGTACCGCCGGAATGACGTTCCGGGCGCCGGGGGCCGCGCCCTCGTGCCTCTGGTGCCTTCCTTCAGATCGGCCAGTCGTCCGGCAGCGACGCACGCGCCTCCAGGTAGTCCGAATCCTTGCCGGAGGTCTCGCGGACGTGCTTCAGCGTCGCGACGAGGTCGTCGAGTTCCATGTCAAGCGTGTTGGAGACCATACCCGCGGTCTCTTCGAAGCCGAGGCCTCAATTGCGGTATCAGCCGTTCATGCGCTTGAAAATGTATTTCTCGCGTTCGGTCATGCTTTCCCTTCAGAGACGGTGCACCCCCCTCGGCGTGTTCGCCTGCGAACCGTAGGCTTGAACCCGGTTTGCACGGGGAGCTACGTTGCTCGTCCGTTAGTGCCATTCCCTTGGCATTCCGTCAAACTTCAGACGTGGGAACATGGCGCGCGGGGTTCGAGAACCCAACCCGCTGAACCGTCACAAGCTCCGTCGTCACCGCGGGTGAGCCATCCTCCGCGAAGCGCACGGTCAAGCGCGCGAGGATGCGCCACCGCACATTCCGCCATTCAACCGTGGTGATCAGGAATGCGTTCTCCACCACATCGGTGGGGCCGCCCTGGCAGGCAACTCCAGCCTCGAGGGCGGCACTGCCCCGAGGCGCGATGGTCAGTTCCGACAACTCCATGAGGCCGCCGCGGAATTGCCCGTGCGGGAAGCGTACATCCAACAGCCGCAACTCCGACGCGGTGAGGTTCGTGATGCGCCATGCGATGCGCCAACCCCCGTCGCTCCCCGCGCATGCGGTCTGCTCGACCCTGACGTGCGGCTCCGCTCCCGCCCGTATCATCAAGAAGCTCCCTCCTTCCGCCGGTACGGCGCCGCGGCGATGCGCTCCGGGAACTCGATCTCCTCATTGCGGCACGCGTCGATGATGAGCTTCGAGCCCCAGTCCTTGCCCGGATGCACCGGATCCAGGCGGCTGCCCTTGACGCGGTCGATGACGGCGATGTCGGTGGCCGCGTCCACCCGCGTGGCCACCGCCCACAGCACCTCCTCCTCGTCGTACACGTCGATGTCGGCGTCCACCACCACCACGTGCTTGATGAGTTCCGAGGCCGTGAACGCGGCCATGGCGGCCAGCTTGGCCTCGCCCTCGCAGCGCTTGTCGATGCTGATGTAGCAGTGGAACCGGCCGGCGCCGCTCAGGGGCAGGCACACGGACTGGACCGTGGGCACCACCGCGCGCACGTTGCGGTAGATGCTGCCTTCCTTGGGCACCGCCCCCAGCAGGCGGTGGTCGCGGTGCCCCGCCAGGATGTCCATGCACATGGCATCCTGGCGGTGCGTGATGGCGGTGACTTCCACCACCGGCGATTCGCCCGCGGGGCCGTACAGGCCGGTGAAGTCTCCGAAGGGGCCCTCCACTTCCCGCTGGTGCGGCAGCACTCGGCCTTCGATGACCATCTCCGCGTCCGCGGGCACCAGCAGCTCGTCGCCGAAGGTCTCCGACGGCACCAGCCGTAAGGGTTCGCCCATGAGTCCGCCGATGCTCTCGTATTCGTCCGCGGCGATGCCGTTGAGGATGCAGTTGCCCAGGTAGTAGGCCGGGTGGTGGCCGATGACGCAGGCCACCGGCAGCGCCTCGCCGCGCGCCTCCGCGCGCACGTAGTAATCCCACAGGTGCCGGCGCTCGAAGAACATGATCAGGTGGTTGGGGTCGCGCACGTAGCACCGGTGGAACGAGGAGTTGTAGACGCCCGTGTCCGGGTCGCGGGCGGCCCAGGTCATGGTGAGGTAGGGACCGAGATCGGCCGTGTGGTGCGTCAGCACCGGCAGGAAGTGCAGGTTGGGGTCCATACTCACCTGCTTCACCGGCGCGTCCGCGGCGTCTACCACCACGGGCTTCTCGCGCCGCGCCTCGCGCGTCTGGAACTCCAGCATCAGTTCGCGGCCCGCCTGCTCCGGCGAAAGCCCCAGCGCCACCGCGCAGGCCGCGCGCGACGCGAACGTGTTCATCAGCAGCGGGAACTCCGACGGCTCGCCGCTCAGGTTGTCGATGTTGGAGAAGAGCAGCAGCGGCTCGCGCTTTTGCTTCTCCAGGTCCGCGATCATGGCGCAGACTTCCAGGTTGATGTCGTGCTTGTCCGTGACCTCCAGCAGGCGTTCGGGGGCGAGTTGCCTGACGGAGTCGAGATAGGTTCGCAGGTCCATCGCCCGAGTCTACGGCCCGACCGCACGGCCGTCAACGTCGGTTGCAACGTTCGAGGCCTGGCCCGACCGGACCACCCTCCCCTCGCACCATTCCCACGAAACAGGCTGTGCCAAAACTCCGCTCCGACAGGAAAGGACACGGCCACCCAGCTCCGTCATTCCCGCGGAAGCGGGAATCCAGGGGTGGAGAGGGGCAACTCGGGCGTATGCCACGCCTCACCCCACCTGGATTCCCGCTTCCGCGGGAATGACGGAGCTGGGCGTCAGCGCCATTTCGTGTGCGAGCGGAGCATCGACACAGCCTGGAAAATAGGAATCCAGCCGGCGCGGCCGGCCGCGATCAAGTTTGTTGCAATCACCAGACGAAAGGGACAAGCTCTCGGCTGGCCCGGCACGAATCCGCCGGCGCCCTTCGTCTACATGAGGACAACGACACCCGAACCCGCGTCCGAGATCCGCCTGACGGTGCCCCAGACCCTCCACGGCAAACGCCTGGACGCGGCCTTGGCGGCGCTCCTGCCCGACCACTCGCGTTCCCGCCTGCAACGGCTCGTGCGCGACGGACACGTGCGCCTCGACGACCGCGTCCCGGAGTGCTCGGACAAGGTCGCGGCCGGAGCCCGCATCGAGATGGAACTGCCGGAGCCCGCGGAGCTTTCCTGGAAGGCGCAACCCATTCCGCTTGAAGTCATCCACGAAGACGGCGCCCTGCTGGTGATCAACAAACCCCCGGGCATGGTGGTCCATCCCGGCGCCGGCAATGCCGAGGGCACCCTGCTGAATGCCGTCATGCACCACGCCCCCTCCCTCGAGACCGTGCCGCGCGCCGGTATCGTGCATAGGCTGGACAAGGACACCTCGGGCCTCCTGGTGGTGGCCAAGACCGACGCCGTGCGCTTGCGGCTTGTCCGGGAGCTGCAGGCGCGGCGCATCAAGCGGGAATACCTGGCCTTGGTGCGCGGCGTCGTGCGCATCGGTGGCTCCGTCACGGCGCCCATCGGCCGGCACCCGGTTCACCGCACCCGCATGTCGGTGCAGCCACGCGGCAAGGAGGCCACCAGCCACTACTCGGTGAAAGCGGCCTACCGGAGTCACACCCTGCTCCGGGTACGGCTGGAATCCGGCCGCACCCACCAGATCCGCGTGCACATGGTCCACATCGGACATCCGGTAATGGGCGATCCGGTCTACGGCGGGCACGGCGCAGGGGCTGTCAAGGGCCAGGGCGCCCGCGTCACGGAGCTGTTGCGCGGCTTTCGACGGCAGGCTCTGCACGCGGAGCGCCTCGGGCTGAGCCACCCGGAAACGGGCGAGCCCATGGAATGGACGGCGCCCATGCCGGCCGACATGCGCGCGCTCGTGGAGGCGCTCGCGGAAGACGCGCGTTCGTGACCCCGGGCTCGGGCGGCGTCGCCATTTGGAGACTTGACCCGGGTTCCTTTACCCCTTCGTTTGGTAGTAGAATCCCGCCATTCGGACCGGCCCCGTGGCGGACCACCAAGGCAAAGGAGATTACAAATGGGTCCATCAGTCAGCGCCTACAACTACGAAACCTTCAACCGTTCGGAGAGTTCCGCCAAGGCCGGCGAATTCGCCGCGCGCCTGCGGGCCGGGGAGGAGGCTCCGGACTTCACCCTTCCGACCCTGGAAGGCGAACAGGTCCGGCTCTCGGCGTTCAAGGGCAACAAACACGTGCTGCTGGAGTTCGGCAGCATCACCTGACCGCCCTTCGTGGGCGAGGTCTCGCCCCTCAACGAAATGTACCGGAACTACCGCGACAAGGGCTTCGAGTTCCTCACCATCTACGTGCGCGAACCCCATCCCGGGGAGAACTACGGCCCGCACAAGGACCCGGAGCAAAAGCTCGAATACGCGCGCCACTGCCGCGACCAGGACGGCATCGAGAACCCGCTGCTGGTGGACGACCTGGAAGGCACCGTGCACCAGCTCTACGGCGTCCTCCCGAACATGGTCTACATCGTCAGCAACGAGGGCCGCATCGTCTACAAGGCCATGTGGACCGACCACGACGAGATCCGCGTGGTGCTGGACAACCTCGTCATGGCCGACGAGATGCGCGCCCAGGGCGTGCGCCTGAAGCCCTCCCTCACCGAGAAGATCAACTTCATCCCCGCCCAGTACGCCGGCGGCCTCCGCGAAAAGGTCTTCGACCGGGCGGGGCCGAAGGCGTGGGAGGACTACCAGTCGACGTTCGGAGGGTAGCGCGGAGGGGGCTTGGAGGCCTGAAAGCGGTTGTGATTACGCTCTTGAGTAATTTTACTCAAGAGCGTAATCTGTCTCTATGGCCCTCTACGAGCGCAAGCAACTCGGTACCCTCCTCGAACGTCTCGACGAGACTCCCCGGACTCTGATCTTTGTCGCCGGGCCACGGCAAGTCGGCAAGACCACGCTTATCGAGCAGGCGAAGAAAGCCCTCGACCGTGAACTTCTCCTCGTAAGCGTCGATGAACCCGACCCAGGATCAACTCCAGCTCCCGGTGGAGCAGCCGAGACGACACCCGCAAACACTCTGGTTTCAGTGCCACGGGAACCCGACACCATGTGGTTGGTTGATGTGTGGCGAGATGCCCGCACGAACGCCGACTTGTCTGAACGCGGATATGTACTCGCCCTCGACGAAATCCAGAAGGTGCCCGGATGGTCGGAAACGGTCAAGGGGCTCTGGGATGCGGACCGACGCGAGCAACGGCCTCTGCACGTCATACTGTCGGGCTCGGCGCCGCTCTTGATGCAGCGCGGTCTGACGGAGAGCCTGGCGGGGCGCTTCGAGACAATCAGCCTCAAGCACTGGTCCTTCACCGAGATGTCAAGGGCGTTCGGGCTGACCGTCTCGGAGTATGTCTACTTCGGCGGATATCCCGGCGCGTTGGAACACATGGGTGATCACGACCGTTGGCACGACTACATATTCAATGCGTTGGTGGAGCCCAACATCGAGCGAGACATCCTCGCCATGCAACGGGTGGACAAGCCCGCGTTACTGAAACAGTTGTTCGAAGTCGGCGTCACATCGTCCGGACAGATCCTCTCCTACACGAAAATGCTCGGCCAACTCCAGGACGCTGGTAACACAACGACCTTGGCACGCTATCTGAGTCTCATGGAGAGGGTCGGCCTGCTGGCGGGACTCAAGAACTATACCGGGGGAATATATCGTCGAAGAGCGTCCAGCCCGAAGCTCAACGTCCTCAACACCGGATTGATGTCGGCCTTGTCCGGCTACACCTTCGAGGAGGCACAAGCGGATCGTACGTTCTGGGGACGTTTGGTTGAAAGCGCTGTCGGCGCACATTTGTGGAACTCCGCTACGGGACCGACGCACCTCTGGTATTGGCGACAAAACGGATCTGAAGTTGACTTTGTGCTTCAACGGGGACCTCGCTTGGTGGCCTTCGAGGCGAAGAGCCACCAGGGAACGGCGGACCGGCGAGGACTAGCCGAGTTTCGAAAGCGTTTCCGCCCGGTGCGAACCGTCGTGGTAGGCGGTGATGGGGTGGCGCTCGAGGAGTTTCTGTCGGTTCCGGCAAACGACTGGTTCAAGACGTGATGGACAAATACGTCGAACGCACCTGTACGGAAGTCATCGACAAGAAGAATAGCGGCCGCGCCGAATCGCGGCCGTTGGCTGCGTTTCGCGATTGCAGCGCCTACGTTCTCTTGGGTGCACCCGGCGCGGGGAAAACAGCATCCTTCAAACAGGAGGCTGCCGAGGGAGAATATTGTGATGTCCGCGACTTCACCACCTTCAGGGCAGCGCACTGGGACCACGGCAAGACACTGTTTATCGATGGGCTCGACGAGATGCGCGCCGCAGTGAACGACGGGCACGCTCCGCTCGACGCGATCAGAGCAAAACTGGACGCACTGGGACGACCGCCGTTTCGGCTATCGTGTCGTGAAGCGGACTGGTTCGGCTCACCGGACCGGAGTCGTCTTGAATCGGTGTCTCCCGACGGGGTGGTCAAAGTCCTGCGCCTTGACCCCCTCTCCGAGGACAACATCCGCGACATCTTGAGCTGCGAAGGAATGGCTGAAATCGACCGCTTCATCGACGAGGCGGGGGACCGCGGGCTTGGCGCGCTGCTGTCGAACCCCCAAACCCTGAAGTTGTTGGCGGAGGCCGTCGCCGGGGGCGACTGGCCGACGACGCGTACAGATACGTTCGAGGCCGCGTGCACGACCCTGATTCGCGAGTTCAACGAACAACATCTCCACGCCGTCCCTCGACGTGCCGACTCAGAGATGCTCCGCATGGCGGGATATCTGTGCGCCGTTCAACTTCTTTCAGGTCGGGTAGGATATCTTCTGCCCGTCAGGACGGACGAGGTCGACGGCTACATCGACGTACACGACATCAAAGAAACGCACCAGGAGGCACTGCTTACAACACTACACACCAAGGCGTTCGCTCACATCGACGGCTTGGCCACGCCCATTCACCGGCACATCGCCGAGTTTCTTGCCGGTCGCTATCTCTCGGGTCTGATTGACAAGCACCTTCCGACACGGCGGGTTCTTGCCCTGCTGGTGGGCGACGACGGGCGAACCGTGTCAGGGCTCCGGGGTCTGGCGGCTTGGTTGGCAGCTCACAACAAGAAGGCCCGTCCGGACGTCGTCGCGCGTGACCCGCTTGGAACGGTCCTTTACGGAGACGTCAAGACGTTCTCCGTTGACGAGAAACGCCACGTGCTCCATGTGCTGCAACAAGAGGCGGAGGTTGACCCACGAGTATTTTACGCAATGCATGATCTGGACTCGCGATGGGAAGGCATTGCGACGCCTGACATGGAAGAGGCGTTCAGAGAAATCTTGACAACAACAGAGGCAACCCGAGGGAGGCAGACGCTAGCGTTCGCAGTGCTACGCTCACTTGAACGTGGGGCCATGATTCCCGGCCTTATACCGATGCTCCCGGACCTCGTTAGAGATGGCGAGTGTTGGCCTACCGTAAGAGAAGCCGCGCTCGAAGCGTACATACAGCAAAGCAACAACGGCGAGGCCGCCGTGGATCGTGAACTGACAACACTACTGGACGACGTGTATGCGGGAGCCGTAGCCGATCCTGATGACCAACTCCTCGGCCGCTTGCTCACGAGACTCTTCCCCGACACGTTGCCGCCGGCTCAAGTCGGCCGATTTCTCCGAGAACGAAAGAGACGAAGCCTCATGGGTTCGTATGTCCATTTTTGGGAGGGTACCCTTGCTGCGCAATCGACGGACGAACAGCTCGCCGACGCTCTGGACTCTATAGTCGAGGCTAGGCGCCAAGGCGCATTGGGGGTAGCGGACGCCGATTCTTCCTGCTGGTTGCGCGCGCTTCCAGGCAACCTCCTGTCCGCATACCTCAAACGGTCTCCAACAGTCAGGCAGCAACGATTGTTCGACTGGCTTGGCCTCGCGGCGACTGACCCCAGCCAAGACGCCGAGGCCGACATCGGTGTGTGGCTCACCAATAATCCGGATTCATACAAGGCTGTCGTCCGGCTGGCTGCGGACCACTTTTCCGATCCCACACAACTCGCAAGTGAGCTATCCACCCGCCTGTTCTCCGCCGTGGAGCCGTCGGATTTCGCTGAATGGTGCCTCGGCGAAGCCGCCAAGGCAGAGGAGAATACGGCGGCGGCGTCTGAGTTCTTCCTAAGCAGGGTCGTCGCCCTCCAAGAAGTGCAACGGGTCACAAAGACGACGGTCGAAAAGTGCTTGAAACATTCGCCTAGTGTGCTGGCCAAGTACCGGGACCTGCCGAGCAACCGCGACCAAAGCCACTCCAAACGAACCTCTGAATCGATTGCCTGGAAAGTGCGGCGGCGACAGCGCGAAGACGAGCGAAGGCAACGCAGGAAGGACTGGCGCGAGCACGTCGAAGCCCACGAGCAAGAGCTGAGAGAAAACCGGGCCGCCCCCACGCTCTTACACCGTTTGGCGTCCGGCTACCTGGGAAGATACGGGGACCTGCAAGCTGCAACAGGGCGAGAGCGGCTTCGAGATTGGCTGGGTAGAGACGACTTGGTTGACACGGTGGTCCAGGCGTTTCGCATGACGCCAACGAGAACAGATCTCCCCGACGACAACGAGATCTTCCGGCTCGCCGACGAACAGAAGCACTACCTTCTGATGCTTCCGTTTTTGGTGGGACTCGACGAGTCCCACGCCGTTGACCCACGTTTCGACGAACTCCTTCTGGACGAGCCTGGCATGCGACAGGCGTTGGCGTTTCACTTCCAGACCCCGGACTTCTGGAACGAGGAACCTCGCTGGTACCACGCGGTAGTGGTCGACCGACCCGACCTAGTTGCAAGAACCTTCGTTCGGTCGATTCGCGCCACGTTGCGAAGAGGCGCGAGCGACGGTCTAGGCCTCTACGAGCTAGGGCACGATGATGGCCACCGACCGGTGGCCCGCCTCGCGTTGGGCCCGCTGCTCAAGTCCTTCCCGGCTCGCGGGAAGGTTGAGCAACTGAGCATGTTGCAGCGGCTGATCCTTGCCGCGCTACGGCACCTCGATGAAGACTTGCTTCTTCAAATCATCGAGAGAAAGCTCGCACTGCGCAGCATGGACGTGGCACAACGCGTGTACTGGCTGTGCGGAGGGCTGTTGGCATACCCGGCGTCCTATACGGACAGGCTCAGGAAAATGCTCGCCGGACCGGGAGTCGAACAGCGGATCCGGCACATGGCGCAGTTCTTTTCCGACATCGATCGTTCTGTTGTAACGAGGCTCGACAGGTCCGCGTCGGAGCTTCTCATCGCGTCCCTCGGCAGTTCGTACAGGCCGTACTGGACAGACGACTACTCCGAGTTAGCGACAAATGCACACTCGCGAGCTGGGACGTATACACCCTTCTTTATCGATGCCCTCATCGCTGACTTGGCTGCAGACCCATCTAACGCTGCTAGGAACGCGCTAGAAGGCCTATGCGAAAACGCCAAGTTGAAACCTTGGCATCCTATACTGCAGGACGCGGCTAGCCGACAACGCGAGGTCCGCCGCGAAGCCCACTTCCAGCACCCTACGCTCGATCACGTATTGGCGACTCTCGATAACGGGCGCCCGGCAAATGCATCCGACTTGGCGGCCCTAACCATGGATGTCCTCGCCGATATGGCGGAGGACATCCGCCATGGGAACACCTCCGACTGGCGACAGTACTGGAACGTGGATCCGCACAATAGGCCACAGGACCCTAAGCCGGAAGACGCCTGTCGAGATACACTGCTGTCCGACTTGAGACAAAGATTGGCATCAAAGGCCGTCGACGCCCAGCCTGAAGGTACTTACGCCGACGACAAGAGAGCGGACATCCGAGCCTCGTGCAACGGCTTCAACGTGCCGATCGAGATCAAGAAGAGCACCCACAACGATCTTTGGAAGGCCATCCGCGACCAATTGATCCCCAAGTACACGCGCGATCCCGGCTGTGACGGTTACGGCATCTACCTCGTCTTCTGGTTCGGCCCTGACCTGTGCAAACGCCCGCCAATCGGGCCACCGCCAGCAACGCCCGACGCTCTCCGCGACCAACTCCTCGCCGCGGCCAACCTCTCTCCCGAGGAGCACCGCAAGATCTCCGTCATCGTCATCGACGTGTCGAAGCCGAAACCGTGATCTGGTAGCATGCCGGGCATGACCTCGAAGATCCGCACCTATTGCGCCATGAGCAAGTCCCGCTGTGGCGTGGTGGCGACGGTGGAGGACGGACGCTTCGTGCGCCTGGAGCCGGACGCGGACCATCCCAACCGGGGCATCTGCATCAAGGGGCAGGCGGCGCCGGAGCTGGTGTACGACCCGGAGCGGCTGCGCTGGCCGCTGCGGCGCACCAACCCCAAGAGCGATCCGGACCCGGGCTGGGTGCGGGTGGGGTGGGACGAGGCCATGGCGGAGATCGCCGAGCGGCTGGGGACGCTGCGGGAGCGCTACGGCGCGGAGTCGGTGTTCTTCTACCGGGGGGCGTCCGGGGGCAGCGCGTCGGCGGAGTACGAGCCGTGGCTGATCCGCTTCGCCAGCCTGTTCGGCAGCCCCAACACGGTGTCCACGGGGCACATCTGTAGTTGGCACAAGGACAACGGCTCCCGCTACACCTACGGCAGCGGGATTCCGAATCCGGATTTCGAGAACACGGCCTGCATCCTGCTCTGGGGGCACAACCCCAACGCCTCATGGCCTACCCAGGCCATTCGCGTCTCCGCGGCGCGCAAGCGCGGCGCCAAGCTCATCGTCATCGACCCGCGGGCGATCCCGCTCACGCGGAAGGCGGACCTCTGGCTCAAGGTGCGGCCGGGCACGGACGGGCTGCTGGCGCTGAGCTTCCTCAACGTCATGCTGGCGGAGGGACTCTACGACGGCGCGTTCGTCCGCGACTGGACCAACGCGCGCCTGCTCGTGCGCGAAGCCTCAGGTGAGATGCTGACCCAGGACGCGGTGGTCGCCGGCGGATCGCACGAACGCTACGGGGTATGGGACGAGGCGGCGGACGGGCTCATGTTCCACGACCCGGCGAACCCGACGGCGGTTTCGCGTCCGGCCATCGGGGGATCGTTCGAGGTCCGGCTTGCGGACGGCGCCATCGAGCGGGTCACTCCGGTGTTCGAACTGCTGAAACGGCACCTGAACCGGTACGCGCCGGAAGACACGGCCGAGGCCACCGGGGTCGACCCGGACCTTGCGCGGCGCGCGGTGCGGCTGTTCGGCGACACCCCGCCGGGCTGCTACTACAGCTACAACGGGCTGGAACAGCACGCCAACGCCATGCAGACCAACCGCGCGGTGTGCCTGTTCTACAGCCTTACCGGGAACCTCGACCGGCCCGGCGGCAACGTGCGCTTCGCCAAGACGCCGGTCAACGGGATGGACGGACGGAAGTTCCTCCCCAAGGAACAGGCCCGGAAGCGGCTCGGGCTCGACGCCCGGCCTCTGGGGCCCGTGGCCACCGGCCGGGTGCAGGCCTATGAAGCCTACCGTGCGGTGCTCGACGGCGAACCCTACCCGCTGAAAGGGTTTCTCAGCTTCGGCGGGGACATCATCATGGCCAACGGCGATACGCTCCGGGGACGGCGCGCGCTCCAGGAACTCGACCTCTACGTGCAGACCGACTTCTACGAGACCCCGGCGGGGCGCTACGCCGACTTCCTTCTGCCCGCGGCCACCTCCTGGGAGGACTGGCACGTGAAGGGCTCCTTCGACCAGGGGGCGGCCACGAGCACGTGGTTGCAGTACCGGGCGCCGGTGGTGCCGCCGCAACACGAGTGCCGCTCCGACGCCGACATCCTCTTCGACCTCGCCGGCAGGATGGGCTTCGACGAACACTTCTGGCACGGCGACCGGGAGGCGGCGCTGGACTACATGCTGGAACCCGCCGGCATCACCGTGGCGGAGCTGAAGGAGCACCCGGGCGGTCTGTCCTTGCCCAGGGAAACGCGCTACCGCAAGTACCTGGAGAAAGGGTTCGACACGCGCTCGCGGCTGGTGGAGATCTACTCCATCCCGTTTCAGGAGCAGGGCTACGCGCCGCTGCCCGACTTCACCCCGAGCGAGTCCGGGTTCGGCGGCGAGGTAGTGCGCGACTATCCGTTCACCCTGACCACCGCCAAGGCCATCAACTTCTGCCACGGACAGCACCGGTCGGTGCCGTCGCTGCGGGCCAAGACCCCGGAGCCGCTGGTGGAGATCCATCCCGAGGATGCCACGGGTCTCGGCATTGCGGCGCGGGCGCCGGTACGCGTGGAGACGAAAGTGGCCGCCGTCACCATGAAAGCGCATCTCAACACCGAGCTTCCCCGCGGAGTCGTGCGCGTCATGCACGGCTGGTGGCAGGGCTGCCCCGATCTGGGGCTACCGGGCTACGACCCTTTCAGCGCCGCGGGTGCAAACGTCAATCTCATCATCGACAACGACGTCATCGACCCCATCACCGGCTCGGTGCCGCACCGCTCCTACCCGTGCCGCCTGGTGCCCTGTAACGCCCCGGCATGACCGACCCGCTGACCGCCGCCATCATCTTCGCCGTTTTCCTGCTCGCGGGCGGCGTCAAGGGTCTGGTGGGCTTCGGCCTGCCCACGGTGAGCCTCGGCCTGCTGACCGTGGCCTTCGACCTCACCACCGCCATGGTGCTGCTGTTGGTGCCATCCTTTGCCACCAACGTCTGGCAGGCGGCCGTGGGCGGCAACGGCCGCGCCATCCTGTCGCGCATCTGGCCTTTCCTGGTCACGGCGACCGGCACGGTGTGGATCGGCGCCCTGGCGCTGGCGCGGGTGGACCTGGCGTGGCTGTCGGCACTGCTGGGGCTGCTGCTGGTGATTTACGCGGGGCTGAATCTGGCCGGTGTGCGCATGACGCTCACCTCCCGGCAAGAGACTTGCTGGGGCCCCTTGATCGGCATCGTCAACGGGGTCGTGACCGGGATGACCGGGTCCTTCGTCGTGCCCGGTGTCCTGTACCTTCAGGCCATCGGCCTCTCCCGCGACATGCTGGTGCAGGCCATGGGCATATTCTTCACGCTGTCGACGGTGGCGCTGGCCTTGGCGCTCCGGGGCAACGGTGTGCTCGACCTGTCCTTCGGCGCCTGGTCCGGGGCGGCACTGGCGCCCGCGGCCCTCGGCATGGCAGCCGGCCAGCGCATCCGCAAGCGGCTCTCCGAGGAGCGCTTCCGGCAGATTCTCTTTGTGGGCCTGTTGATGCTGGGGGCCTACATCACCGCGCGATCGGCGTTGACCCTGGCGTGAGGCCGCCGGCCGCCGGACTTCGGCGCCCACGAGCCTCGACCCGATCCATTCCCACACGGGGACCACGGCCCCATTGACGCTGGTCAACCCCGCAGTTATCAATAACCATCCATCAACAACTCCGCTGATCGATCACGAACGAAAGGAAACGCACCATGACCTATCGACGGACTCTGCAACTTGCCGCGGCATCGGCCGGACTGATCGCACTCACCCTGCTCGCACCCCATTGGTTCCTGGAAGTGCCGGCGGCCCACGGGCAGGAAGCCGCCAAGAGCCGGGCTGCCGTGAAGTACGTTTTCACGGTGGATTATCCCGTGGGCGGCAAGGACAAGTACATCGCCTGGGTGAACAGCGTTGCCAAGGATCTCACGGCTCCCGCCGAAGTGCGGCGCATCACCTCCTACGACGATTATTACGGCGCATCACCGCACCGCGTGGTGGAGTTCGAGTTCGACAGCATGGAAGACGCCGGGAAGTATTGGGCGAACGAGAAGGTCAAGGCCGTCTTCGACGACGTGACCGAGTACGGCCTCCACGGGACTGTCCGGATATTGCGATTGCGCAGCGACTACTTGCCCAAGTAAACGCTGCAAATCCCCGCGGATCAGAACGGCAGGCTGTGTTTCCTGGCGGTGTTGCAAGTCTTGCAACTCGGCACGACGTTGCCCTTGGTGCTCTTCCCGCCACGGATGACGGGCACGAGGTGGTCCATGGTCAGCTCGCGCGGCGGGAACCGGCCGCCGCAGTGAGCGCAAACGCCTTGGCTGGTCCGGTTCTTCCACCACTGGCTCTCGCGCAGCTCCCGAGCCTTCCGGCGCTCGCGGCGGATCTCCTCCTCGGTGACCGGGACGAGGAAGGCATCGGGGTCCGGCGTCATTTCACAGCACCTTGTTCTTGAGGGTCCTGAAGTAGACGGCGAAGCCCCCGGCGACGCCGAGGTAGAGGATGCTCCGGGCCAGGGCCCAACCCCCGCCGGCGCCGAGGAAGTTCGTCAGCTCCCAGCCGCTGAAGAAGATGAAGAAAACGACGGACGTCCCGATGAGTATCTTGTGGGCGGTGATCAGCCTCATGGCTCGTCGCTCCGGCGGAAGTCTAACTTCATCCTCCTGTTTCTAGTAGATTTCAAGGAATTCCAACAGTCTATAGGGAGAGAGTATGTCCATCGAAGTGATCCATACGAACAAGGCGCCCGCGGCCATCGGCCCTTACGAGCAGGCCATCAAGGCCAACGGGTTCGTCTACACCGCGGGACAGATCGCGCTGGTGCCCGAGACCGGCGAGTTGGTGGCGGGGGGCGTGGAAGACCAGGCGCGCCGGGTCCTGGACAACGTCACCGCGGTCCTGGAAGCCGCCGGCACCTCCTGGGACAATGCCGTGAAAACGACCATCTACCTGAACGACATGGCCGACTTCGGCGCCGTCAACGCCATCTACGAGGGCTACCTGGGTTCCAGCAAGCCCGCCCGCACAACGGTGGCGGTGGCGGGGCTGCCGAAAGCGGCGTTGGTGGAGGTCGACGTCGTGGCGCTGGCGTAGCGACGGGGTGAGCCAGCCCGGCGACGCGGAACACCGGGCTGGTCCGTGACGGCCGCCCGCGGGAAGAAGGGGTCGTCAGGCGTCACTCCGGCTCGGAGGGAGCCGGAGTCTTGGCGGTGCCGTCGGGGTTCAGGTAGTCGCGCCAGACATGCGCGGCCACGAAGCCGAGCGTTTCGGCGGCCTTGGTGACGTCGAGGCCGCCCCAGTGGCCCGAGTAGCCTTCCTTGATCCTCGCGCCGGGTACGTATCGCCGCACCAACTCGTCCGTGGGCTCCGGGTACCGGCTCGTGGGCGCGGCGATGTTGAAGACCTCGTGCCCGGACAGCGGCGCCTCCAGCGCCAGACGGCATGCCACGGCGGCGTCGCGCGCGTCCACGTAGCTCCAGAACGTTCCCATCCTCACCGCGGGGTCGGCCCAGCGCCGCGGCAACTCCCCGTAGGTCAAGTCGAAGTTGACGCCGCTGAACCGGAGACTCACCACGGTGAGGTCGCTGTAGCCCGTGCAGGAATCGGCGAGTTGCTCGCCGAACACCTTCGAGAGGGCGTAGGGGTCCTGGGGCCGGCACGGATGGGCCTCGTCCAGAGGCAGGTAGTCGGGCGCCCATATCTTCGGGGCATACAGGAAGCCGTAGGCGGCGATGCTCGACGCGCACACGACACGCGGGACGCCCAAGTCCACGGCGGCCTTGAGCACGTTGTACGTGGCGCTGACGTTGTTGCTGAAGGTTTCGCAATCGGGCGCCAGATTGGGGGCCTGGTAGGCGCCCAGGTGGACGGCGGCGGAGGCGCCCTTGAAGGCCTCGTAGAGATCGCCCGAGCGGCGCAGGTCGCACAGCCAGGAGTCGCACAGCTTCGCCGGCGGCGGCGCGATGTCCAGGCTCAGGATCTCGTAGCCGTGCTCCAGCAAGTGGCCGATGGCCTGCTGTCCGAGCCGTCCGCTGCCGCCGGTGACTACGACTTTCGGCATCCGTAAACCATCCACATGCGAGCCCCTGGGACGCCTTCCTCCGGGCTGGACCCTCAATAAACCCGGACTGACCGGCAGGAGCGGCCGACCGACGTCTCCTCACACCGGCCGTTGCGACTCTCTGGCTCGCCCCCCCACGAACGAGTCGAGCTTCACCAGCCCCTCGGCATTCTGGTCCAGCCGCAGCGCCTTGGGCTCCCGGCCCGCGGCCACGGCGTCGATGGCGTCGCGGACCATGCGGCGCAGCATGATGACGCCGCGGTCGGAGGTGCCGAGGCGCTCCTCGCGCTCGCCCAGGAGCCGCTGGGTGCCCTGGGTGACGATGTCTTCCTGGCGGATGTTGCCGCGGAACGGCATGAGTGGGCGCCGGTCGTAGGGCTTGACCTCGGCCTTGGGGGCCTCGCGCTTGCGCATCTTCCCCAGCCGCTCGAAGATGTCGGGGTCCGGGCCGGTGTAGTAGTCCACGGTGAACAGCATGAAGTGGTCGTCGTCGTTGGGCGTGAGGAACATGAAGTGCTCGTAGTTGGAACCCACCCTCTCCAGCACTTCCGGCTCCACCCGCGCGTGCACGAACTCGGTGTCGCCCACCTGCAGGATGCTCGGCAGCCCCAGGCTCATCTCGTCGACGAACTCCGTGCCTTCCCCCGGGCCGGGCTTGGACATGACGATCTTCATGCCGTAGGGCGTCTCCACCGGCTCATAGGCCGGCGGGCTCTCGGCGCTGAAGAACGAGCCGCCCCAGGTCTGCTCGCCGTAGGCGCTACGGCTGTGGAGAATCCACACGTGGCAGGGGTCGGCGCTGTTCTCGTAGAAGTTGAACCAGTTGTAGTCGAAGTGGCGCGTGCTCTCCACCAGCCGCTGCCCGCCGTGGTCCACCAACGGGGAATAGTTGGGCAGGGGCGGCGGATTGTCGGGGTCCGGCCCCATGTAGGCGAAGATCAGCCCGCCCAGCGCACGCGCGGGATAGGCCGGATGCTTCACCTTGGCGCAGAAACTCGTCTCCGGCGGTTCGGACGGCTGCTCCAGGCAGTTGCCCGAGACGTCGTAGAGCCAGCCGTGGTAGGGGCAGCGGATGCCGCGCTCCTCGATGTCGCCGTATTCCAGGGACGAGCCCCGGTGCGAGCAATTCCGGCCGATGAGCCCCAGCCGTCCCTGGAAGTCGCGGAACAGCACCAGGTCCTCCCCCAGCACGCGCACCGCCTGGGGGACATCGTGCAACTCCCCCTCGGTGCCCACCGCGAGCCAGTAGCGCCGCAGCCACTCGCCGCCCGGCGTGCCGCGCCCCACCCGCGGAATGTCCTTGTTGGTGCTTTTGAACGTGTCCACGCGCTCAACCTCGCTCAACTATCCGTCCGCCAAGCGCTAGTGTGGTGTCTGGTTAATTCGCATAACAATCTGCCAAACTCACCGCCAGGGTCAAGCTCACCCTCACGAAACGCGCGGTAGACGCACTTGAACCCGAAGACAAGCCCTGGATCGCCTGGGATGACAAGCTCACCGGTTTCGGTATCCGCGTGCACCCCTCAAGCGCCAAGTCGTTCGTCTTAAACTACCGCGCCGGCAACTGTGGACGCAAGGTGCCCAACAAGCGCGTGGTCGTCGGTCGCGCCGGGCGAGTTACCCCGGACCAGGCAAGGCGACTGGCACAGGAACTCCTCGGGCGCGTTGCCGCGGGCCAGCGCACGGAGGCGCGTGGTCTGCCCAGGTTGGGTGTCGAAGTGGCGGGGGCGGTTCGCCCGAGAGCGACTCGGACCCATGACTATCGCGCTATGGCACCACCACGCTGTTCGCCGCACTGGAGGTGGCTACGGGTCAATCCAAAGCCGTTTCGTTGGACCAAGTCCGCTGACGCCATCATTGAATCTGTCTGTAATAGATCCGGAGCAGGTTCCGGGCCTGCACGGTGGAGGCGAGCACCTGGTAGCCCTTATTCTCCATGAGCGCGCGGGCGCGCCTCAGCATGGTGGTCTTGCCCGACCCGGCATAGCCCTGGACGCCCACGGTGCGGTCGTCCGACGACAGGATGAGCTTCACAGCCTCCTTCTGCCCGGCGGTGAGCGGCCCGCCCCGGAGCGCCTTGTCGACGGCGCGGCCCCGCATCGGCACGGCGCCGCGGCGCTCGCCCGCATCAGTGCGATCGTCTTGCGTTCGTCGCCGACCGCGCGATCGGTGGTCAGCAGCCCGTCCTCGAAGCGGATTTCCTGGCCGGAATCGGGGTCGTAGCCAAGGACGAGCTTCACCTCCGCGGGCGAGACCATGCCAGCGGCGACCCATCTCCTTGCTCACCTCCACCTCGCCCCGGTTGACCAGGCAGACGTCGAAGCTCGTGCCGTCCATGTCCGTGATGATAGCCGCTGCCCACCGCGCGCGGCTCTCATTAGTAGCAATTTTTTCACTATCAATAATTTTTCTCGAATTTTTGATCTTTGTGTTTGATCTGATATGGTTTCCCATAGAGGACCAAGAGCTAGCGAGAAAGCCTAATACCAACTTGTTGTTATGTAAAATGCACTTATTGCGCCTATCACGGAGGCTGGCAATGCCCATCAAGCCCCAAATGCAGCATCGGCGATCGTCGACAACGTTCCATGTCGCACCGTACGAGGCGGGAACGGCCATTGCGCACGCGCCGGACAGCATCGGGGACAGGGCGACCTGCGCTACGCGCAAATCTACCCTCTACGGTGCCATATGTGCCGTCCGGGCATCCGTGGCCGTTTTCCTGTTTTTGCTGGCAGTACTCTCGGAAGCGCCGCCGGCCCATGCCCAGCGGACGGCGCCGACCGCTCCTCGGAAGGTGTCCGTCACGGCGGGCATTGGGGAGGGGACGCTGAGTTGGACGAAGCCGCTGGATGACGGGGGTTCGGCGGTGTTGCGCTACGAAGTGCGCCACGCGCAGAGTCTCTTCATCTCGGGGACCGTGGCGTGGACATCGGTGGGTCTGGTGACGACGTACACCGTTAGCGACCTTGCGGAGGGCGAGTTGCACGCCTTCCAGGTGCGAGCGGTGAACGCAGAGGGGGACGGGCCGTCAGCGAGGACTTTTGCGACCACGCGAACGAGTGCGCCAGGGACGGCGCCGACCGCTCCTCTGGGGGTGTCCGCCACGCCGGGCGATGGCCAAGTGACGGTGAACATGAGTGCGCCGGCGGATGAAGGCAGCTCCCTTGCCTTCCCCGAATGGCGTTATAGCGCGGGCACAACCGTGCCCGATACCGTTCCCTGGACACGGCTACTAACGTTCGGCAGCGGAGTGACGACGGTGGTGGCTCGATCCTTGAACCACGGCACGCTCTATACCGTCGAGGTGCGGGCCGCGAACGCACATGGAGCCGGGCCGGTGGTGCGGGTCCGAGCGATTGCGGGTCGGCCGACAGCTCCTCGGAACCTGTCCGCCACGGCGGGCATTGGCGAGGTGACGCTGAGTTGGGCGGCACCGGCGGACGGCGGATTTGCGTTGACGCGCTACGCAGTGCGCTACGCGGAGGGTGGAACCACTGGGACTGCGGCGTGGACATCGGTGGGTCTCACCAACACGCACACCCTCACCGATCTGGCCAAGGGCACGCTGTTCACTTTCGAGGTGCGGGCGGTGAACACTCAGGGAGCAGGACTGACAGGCGAGAACTGGGCGACCACGCTTGCGACGGTGCCGACCGCTCCTCGGGAAGTGTCCGCCACGGCGGGCATTGGGGAGGTGGCGCTGAGTTGGGCGGCGCCGGAGGATGACGGCGGTTCCGAAGTGTTGCGCTACGAAGTGCGCCACGCGCAGAGTCTCTTCATCTCGGGGACCGTGGCGTGGACATCGGTGGGTCTGGCGACGACGTACACCGTTAGCAACCTTGCGGAGGGCGAGTTGCACGCCTTCCAGGTGCGAGCGGTGAACGCAGAGGGGGCTGGGCCGTCAGCGCCGATTCATGCGACCACGCGAACGAGTGCGCCAGGGATGGCGCCGACCGCTCCTCTGGGGGTGTCCGCCACGCCGGGCGATGGCCAAGTGACGGTGAACATGAGTGCGCCGGCGGATGAAGGCAGCTCCCTTGCCTTCCCCGAATGGCGTTATAGCTCGGGCACAACCGTGCCCGATACCCTTCCCTGGACACGGGGGCTAACGTTCGGCAGCGGAGTGAGTAGGGTGGTGGCTCGATCCTTGAACAACGGCACGGTCTAT
>JAPOPM010000077.1 GCA_026712905.1 Deltaproteobacteria bacterium | reverse complement strand
CGTGCCATCTAGAAGGTAATTCCGGCTTCGGCAATGAAGACTTCCAACGCTGGCGAGTCGCTGTCGAAGACGTCAGGACCGAACGTCTCGATGTGGAACGTGATAGCCGACTTGACATCAGAAAGGGCGTCTTCGTAGGTGTCGCCTTGGCCGGCGACGACGCCTCGCAGTCCGAGCGGATAGGCAACATACCCATCGCTGTGCTTCTCAACAATGACCCTGAGCTGTTTCGTCATATGGGCCCCCTGTCTGCGGGGATCTTTGCTCTCTTCCCGGACTCCCTCAGCGACCCCTTCCGTTAACTTTGCCCATTCAACCTGGATTATGCAAAGGTCTTCCGCACGAGAACGCTCCTCGCTTGCTTCCGCCTAGTGGATGATCCCGCCGCCTTCCACCACCAGCAACTGCCCGGTCATGAAGTCGCTGTCGGCGCTGGCCAGGAACAGCGCGGTGCCGGTGACGTCCTCGGGCACCTGGATACGCTTGAAGGCCCGGCGGCCGGCGCTGTCGGACCGCCGTTTGCGGATCTCGTCGGTGATGACGTCCTCGCTCATGGTGGAGCCCGGCGTCATGCAATTCACGTTGATGTTCCAG
The DNA here is from genome assembly GCA_026712905.1 of Deltaproteobacteria bacterium. Taxonomy (NCBI): domain Bacteria; kingdom Pseudomonadati; phylum Myxococcota; class Myxococcia; species Deltaproteobacteria bacterium. The sequence goes on along the minus strand of JAPOPM010000077.1, from coordinate 95,911 downwards.
TCGCCGAGTTGCCGGGACATGACGCGCGTCAGCGCCACCACCCCGCCCTTGGAGCTGGTGTAGTGCGGCATGTTGCTGGTGCCGTTCAGGAACGTCCCCGAGGCGATGTTGATGATCTTGCCGGACTGCTGGTCCTTCATGACCGGGATGACGGCGCGGCAGCACATGAACACGCCCTTGAGGTTCACCTCCATGACCCGGTCCCATTCGTCCAGCGGGCAGTCCTCCACCCGTCCCATCCACATCTGCTGGGTCACGTAGATGGCGGCGTTGTTGAGCAGCACGTCGATGCGGCCGAAGCGGTCGAGGGTTTCGGCCACGAGGCCCTCGATGCTGTCGTATCGGCTCACGTCGGTGGAACGCGCCCACCCCATCTGACCCGCCCGATTCAGCTCTTCGGCCACGGATTCGCCCGCGGCGCCGTCGATGTCGGCGATGACGACCTGGCCTCCCTCCTCCGCGAACCGCTTCGCGTAAGCCTTGCCGAGTCCGTGTCCGCCGCCGGTGATGATGGTGACCTTGTCCTTGAGTCGCATGGATGCCTCCCGTTTCGGATGGCGGCGAGTATAGCACACCGGACGGAGCGATCGTCCGCGGCGCGGTCCGCCGATTGATCTATCCTTCCCTGTAGGCGTAAAAAGGAGAAGCGGCGCCGCCGCCGCGCATACGGGCAGACAGGAGGTTTACCGTGCAATTCGTTCGATTGTTCACCGGGGACGACGGCCAGTCCCACTTCGAGGATATGGATGCCAGCGCGGAAGGCGGCCGTTTCTTCGAAACCCTGCCGGTCACCGGCCTGGTCTTGAAGAACGATCCGGCCACCCATCTGGGAGACTTTCATACCGCTCCGCGGCGCCAATACTGCATCACCCTCGCGGGTTCCGCCGAGATCCGGGTGGGCGACGGCACCTCGCGGACCTTCGTGGCGGGCGACGTTTTCCTCGCCGAGGATGTTACCGGGCAGGGCCACACGCTGGTGCCGGACAACTGGGCCAGGGCCTTCGTTCACATCGACTGAGAAACGCCAAAGAGAACACGGGTCACGGGGGCTCCAAGACTTCCCCGTTCCTGCAAGGAAAGGAGACGGACATGAGCAGTGAGGAAATAACCCCGGTCAAGGTCAAGAAGATCGGGCACGTGGTGTTCAACGTGAGCGACCTCGAGCGCAGCACCAAGTTCTGGACGGAGATCATGGGGTTCCACGTGTCGGACGTGAACGAGCGCGGCATGATCTTTCTCCGCAACGCGTCGGATCACCATACCGTCGCGCTGTTCCCGTCCAAGTCCAACAAGGGGCAGCCCGAGCCGGACCAGGTGGCGTTCAACCATTTCGCCCTGGAGGTGGGAACCGTCACCGAGCTGTTCAAGATCCGCGACTTCCTGAAGGCCAAGGGCGTGCCCATCCTGTACGAAGGGCGCAGAGGGCCCGGCTGCAACCCGGGAGTGGAGTTCACCGATCCCGACGGCTTCCAGATCGAGCTCTATGCCTCCATGGACCAGATCGGCTGGGAGGGCGAGAGCCGGCCGGCCGAGCAATGGTCCCGCGCCACCACCCTTGAGGAAGTGCTGGAGAAGCCCATCCCCGGCGTCTTCTACGAGTGATCCGAACAACCCCGGGGCAGGGGCCGTGCGGCTCCTGCCCCGTCTCCTATCCAAGGCTACAGCAAAGCTGAACCCGATGGCGGTGAATGTCATAATGCCGGCCATGGGCGCGACCCAAGAAACGGGCCGGCTGGTGCGCTGGCTCAAGCAGGAAGGGGACTCCGTCACCAAGGGCGAGATGTTGATGGAGGTGGAGACGGACAAATCGGTGGTGGAGGTGGAGGCGCCGGCTTCGGGAATCCTGGCCCGCGTCACCGCGGTTCCGGATGACGACATCCCCGTGGGGCAGACCATCGCACTGGTCATGGAGCCGGGTGAGGCGACATCCGCGCCGGGGAAATCCGCAAGCCCGGCGCGTCCGGGCAAGCGCAAGGGTCGCGCGCCAACGCGGCAGCCAACGAAGGCCCCGGCGGTGGTAGCGCCATCGCACGCGGCCGACCCACGAACAGGACGAACTCTCGCATCTCCTGCGGCCAAGCGGCTGGCGAAAGAGCAGGGCCTGGATCTCGCCGGTCTGACGGGCACGGGACCGGAGGGCGCGGTGGTGGCCCGCGACGTGCTTTCCACGGCCACGGACGCGCCGGCGGAAGCCGGTGCCGGGCGTTCCGTCCCTCTCAGCCGCATGCGCCGCCTCATCGGCGAGCGCATGGCCTCCAGCAAGCAAACGGCGCCGCACTTCTACCTCGACATGGAGGTGGACATGACCGGCGTCGAGTCCCGGCGCGAGGCGTTGAAGCAGCAGGGGACGGGTTCGGTTCCGTCCGTCAACGACTTCATCCTGAAGGCCGTGGGCAGGGCGCTGGCGGAATCGCCGGCCATGAACGCGTCGTGGACGGACAAGGGAATCGAACAGTATGGCGAAGTCAACCTCGGCATGGCCGTAGCCGTCGACGACGGCCTCGTGGTCCCGGTGATCCGCAATGCCGACAAGCTGCCCCTGGAGGAGCTGGCGCTGCGCAGCCGTGAGCTGGCAACCCAGGCTCAGAACCGCAAGCTGATGCCTACGGATTACCAGGGCGGCACGTTCACGGTATCCAACCTCGGCATGTTCGGCGTCGACAGCTTCACCGCCATCATCAATCCACCGCAATGCGGCATCCTGGCCGTGGGCCGTGTGGCGCCCCGCGTGGTGCCGCATGACGGTCATATCGCCATCCGCTCCATGATGACCATGACCCTGTCCGCCGACCATCGCGTCGTGGACGGCGCCATCGGCGCCCGGTTCCTGCAACGGGTCAAGCTGCGTCTGGAGGACGGTTTGGAGACAGCAGTATCATCTGCCTGACTCTCGGTTGCGGGGATGCACCCTTAATGGAATTCGACCGAAACTACGATGCGCGAGTTAGAAACGCTGCTTTTGAGTGGCTTGCGCACCAGGTTTCACTCCATGGCGACGTATTGTCGCGTGAAAGGCTTGCACGGGGATTCGAGCTGGACCAACGACGGGTTCCGTTGCTAAGTCCGCAAGGGATATTCAAGCCCGCCGTCATGTCTGTGCCGTTGTCTATCACCATCGCTCCCGATGGGCCATACGACGATGAGTTCGGCTACGACAATCTCTTGAGATACCGGTATCGTGGAACGGATCCGCAGCACCGCGACAACGTCGGACTGCGGTTCACGATGCAACACAAACTCCCGCTCGCCTATTTTCACGGGATCGTTCCGGCGAGGTACTTGGCGATCTGGCCTGCGTACATCGTCCGCGACGCACCTGAGGATCTCGCATTTTCGGTAGCAGTGGACGATCCCGATCGGCTCGAGTTGTTCTCACAGGTGCCCTACGATACCGGAACCGTAGCCGATATTCGGCGAGAGTACCTCACGACAACGGCTGTGCGCCGGCTGCACCAACGCGCGTTCCGTGAGAGGGTCCTGCGGGCGTACCGTCATCAGTGCGCCTTCTGCCGACTGCGTCATGGTGAGTTGCTTGACGCAGCGCACATTATTCCAGATACGGAGCCGGACGGTCAGCCGGTTGTGCGCAACGGCTTGTCGTTGTGTCGACTGCACCACGCCACGTTCGACCGTTTCTTCGTAGGGGTGCGGCCCGACAGGACCATTGAAGTGCGTACGGATATTCTCAAGGAATTTGATGGTCCGACACTTCAGCACGCGATTCAGGGGCTTCACGACCAGCCCATTGCGCTACCCCGCAGACCCGCGGACAGGCCCTCCGTCGAGTTCCTCTCCAGGCGATATGATCGATTCCTCGAAGTGGCCGGGGCCGTTTGAACGCGCCTTGTCACGGGAACGCAGCCGTCCGCGATCGTATTCCGCTACGCCTTCCCCGCCGCGCAGCGTTGTCGGTCACATCCCCGGCCAGCTCTCCATCGGCTCCGTGGACTTCACCAAGCGCATGCCGGCGGAAGCGGCCTCGTCCAGGGTCTGTTCGGCGGCTTCGGTGAAGTCGGCGGCGATGGCGCCGTCTTCACCCCGGACCACCACCGATGACATGCAGTCGGTCATAAGGTAGACCTTGCCCGCCAGCGACGGATCCTCCCGCCGGATCTCTTCCAGCAGGTCCTGTACGGTGCTCTTGACGCAGTGGCTGGCGGCCTGGCCGCCGACGATGAGCGCGTCGGCCTCCACCAGGGTCTTGTAGAAGCGTGCGTTGCGCTCCGCAAGGACGCCGCCGTCCCAGGTGGTCAGGACCTCGGGGCGCAGCACGGAGTAGTTCTCCGTCAGGTTGTGGGAGCCCTTGATCTCGGCCCAGGACTGGGTCGAGCGCGCCAGCGAGTGCAGCGTTCTGGCCTCGTCGACGACGCCCGTGACGGTGTGGCCGGGGCTTCCCACCAGGCAGTGGGGCGGCCACAGGTAGAGGGTGTAGCGGCCGCCGGCCGCCAGCTCGTGGTTGTAGAATCGGCACTGCTCCACCAGCCAGTCGTAGCCCTTGTCGGTGACCCACGGGGTCATGGCCGGGTTGGGGAGGACGTCCTCCTTCAGGACATTACCCGCGGGATCGATGTTGACCAGCACCTTGGCGTCGCGGCCGTCCACTGTGATCAGTGTATGAGGCGCCAGCGGCTCGCCGTGGGGGTCCACCCAGAACCAGGGAAAGAAGATCTGCAAGTTGTAGTGGCTGTCCAGGGTGCAGCGGATGTGGGTGAGCCGCGCGAGGTTGCGGTAGATGAACTCCGCGATGCGCCGGTTGTCGTCCACCGCGCCGCGGCCGTCGCGGCCGCCCACGTAGAGCGTGCCCTCGGGGTGGCAGAAGTCCCGCTGGACGTCGATGAGGAGTAGATCGATCCTCCTGGCATCGGCCGCCGCCGGCGTGATCCCGAACTCCCGCCGGAAGCGGTTGGCCTCCTCGAAGACCGTCATGCGGTCCGGCGCGTACGAGAAGTCCGCCGCGTTGTCGGCGCGGTAGCAGGCAGGCGTCTGTTCCATGTCCTGTGCCATAATGAGCCCATTCTACCAGCGGCCCGTCCCCAGGCAACACCCGCGTTGCCTTCCCCCGGCGGCCGGCCCTGTGACATATAGGAAGGCATGGTGGCCCGCTGGTTCGAGCTTTCCGTCCAGGCCGAAGGCCCGGTGCAGGACACGATCTCCAGCTTCCTCGTGGAACAAGGCTCCACGGGTGTTGTCTGCGGCGACCGTTCCCTGCGCGCGTTCTTTCCCGACACCGCCGACGCCGCCGCCCTCAAGCTCGCGGTCCGGCGCTATCTGCGCGGGCTCCGACAGGTCTTCCCGGATTGCCTCGTGGGGCGCACCCGCTGGCGGGTGATGGCCGGGAAGAACTGGCACGATTCCTGGCGCGGCCGCTTCAAGCCCCAACGGATCGGGCGCCGGCTCGTGGTGACGCCGCCGTGGCTCCCACCGCCGGAGAACCGCCGCCACGTGGTTTTCATCGAGCCCGCCATGGCCTTCGGCACCGGCACCCACGAGACCACCCGCTGCTGCCTCGAGCTGATCGACGAGTTGTGCGCCGGTGCCGCGCCGGCCAAGGCACTGGACGTGGGCACCGGGTCCGGCGTCCTCGCCATCGCCATGGCCCGGCTCGGGGTGGACGAGGTGCTGGCGCTGGACAACGATCCGGTGGCGCTGGAGGCGGCCCGGGTCAACCTCGGGCTCAACGGGATGGACGGGCCGGTGACCCTGAGCGGCATGCCCGTCGCCCGCGTCCGGCGCCGCTTCCCGCTGGTGGTGGCCAATATCATTCTGGAGACCCTCGTGGAGCTTGCGGCTCCGCTGAACCGGCGCGTGGCCGCCGGGGGTTCGCTGGTCCTGTCGGGGCTGCTGCGCGAACACGTTCCCGTGGTGATGCCGCGTTTCCGGGACTTCCGAATCGCCCAACGCAAGGACCGCAAGGAGTGGAGCACCGTGCTGCTCCGCAGGGAACCATGAGCCTGCCGCGCTTTCTCGTTTCGCCCGATTCGGTGCGCGACGGCAGCGCCACGGTGGCGGGTCCCGAGCTCGCGCACATGCGCAAGGTCTTGCGCCTCCGCCCCGGTTCCAGGGTGCTGCTGTGGGACGGCGAGGGCACCGAGCACGAGGCCCTGATCCGCGCTTATGAAGGTGGAGTTGCCGCCATGACCGTGGTACGGTCCTATCGCCCGGAGCGGGAGTCCCCCCTGGCGGTCACGCTGGCCCAGGCCGTGGGCAAGGGCGACAAGATGGACTGGATCGTGGAGAAGGCCACCGAGTTGGGGGTGACCCGAGTGACGCCGTTCTTCTCGTCGCATACGGTGCCGCGGTTCGGCGGCGACAAGGGCGAGCGCCGCCGCGAGCGCTGGCGGAAGATCGCCGCCGCGGCGGCGCGGCAGTCCGGGCGCACCCGCATCCCGGAGATCGACGAGCCGGACCGGTTCGACGCCATACTCGACCGGGACTGGCGGTGCGATGTCCGGCTGTTCTTCTGGGAAGACTCGCAAGGCAGGGGACTGGCTTCCCTTGAGAGAGAATTGAACAGCCCGCGGTCCGTGCTGGTGATGGTGGGCCCGGAAGGCGGTTTCAGCGGGGAGGAGGCGGCGCGAGCCGAGGCCCGCGGGTTTCGCACCGTGGGGCTCGGCCGGCGCATCCTGCGCACGGAGACCGCGGCCCTGGCGGCGGTGTGTGCCGTGCAGTTGTTGTGGGGCGACCTGGGGTGAGGCGGAGGAGGTACGACGTCATCGAGAACAGGAGGTTCGTCATGGACAAGGATACCGAGGAAACCCTGAGCCGGCTGCTGCGCCGCGCCGGGCTGGAAATGGCCGAGAGCGACCGCGCGCGCTTCATCCCCATGCTGGAAGACTACATGGAGAGCCTGGACAAGCTTCACTCCATCAACCTGGCCGGCGAACAGGTGGGCGGGGTCTTCCGCCCCGACACGGACGAAGACCGGTAGGGCGGTCTGCGCAACGACGAGGAACGGACATGTCGGATTTGTGTTTTTCCAGCATTGACAGCATCGCCCCGCGCTTGCAGAAGCGCGAGGTGTCGCCCGTGGAGTTGACGCAGGCCTATCTCGACCGGATTCATGCCGTGGACGGCGACCTGCACGCCTACGTGAACCTCATGGAGGAGGGCGCGCTGGCAGAGGCGCGCACGGCGGAGCGGGAGATTCAGAACGGCCGCTATCGGGGACCGCTGCACGGGATACCCTTCGCCGTCAAGGACCAGTACGACGTCGAAGGGGCACTCTCCATGGTGCGCATCCCGCAACCGCCCGGACCGGGAGAAGACTGCGCCGCGGTGCGCCGCCTGCGCGAGGCGGGAGCGGTACTGCTCGGCAAGCTCAACATGAGCGGCCTTCCGGGAGGCATCAAGGGGGCGCGGAATCCCTGGAACCTCGACCACGTGCCGGGAGGCTCCAGCACCGGTTCCGGTGCCGGCATCGCCGGCGGGCTGTGCATGGGCTCGCTGGGCGAGGACACCGCGGGATCCATCCGCAATCCCGCGTCCTTCTGCGGCATATCCGGCCTGAAGCCCACCTACGGGCGGGTCAGCAGGTTCGGACTGGCGCCGCTGGGGTGGTCGCTGGACACCGCCGGCCCCATGACCCGGGTGGTGGAGGATCTGGCGCATATGCTCCAGGTCCTGGCCGGCTTCGATCCCAGGGACCCCACCTCGAGTCAGGTGGAGGTCTCCGACTACAGCGCGGACCTGCGGGCCGGCGTTTCGGGCATGGTCGTCGGGGTGCCGCGGGATTACTTCAAGCTCATCGACACCGACCCCGAGGTCCTGGACCTGTTCGACCGAGCGCTGGCGGACCTTGAGTCCCTGGGCGCCAAGGTCCGGGACGTGTCGGTGCCGAGCATGGAGTATGCCACCATCGCCAACGGTCTCATCTACTCGTGCGAGTTCTACAACATCTGCCGGGCCGACATGGACGCGGCCATGTCGGGTGAGGCGTCGGAGTCCCGCCGCGCGCGCCTGTTCATCGGCGCGGTGTCCACCTCCGGCGACTACGTCCAGGCCCAGCGGATGCGCAGCCGCCTCAGGCGGGAGTTCAACGCGGTGTTCCGTGAGGTCCACGTCATGGCCCTTCCGACCAATCCGACCCCCGCGCCGCTGGCCGCGGAACTGGACGGACTGGACGCCGTGAACAAGATGCTGCGCCCGGACTACCCCTCGCCGGCCAACCTCGCCGGTGTGCCGGCCCTGGCCATTCCGTCCGGTTTCAATTCCAAGGGCCTGCCGGTGGGCATGCAGTTCTGGGGCAAGGCCTTCGCCGAGTCCACGCTGCTGAGGGTGGGCTACGCCTACCAGCAGCACGCCCGCTGGTTCGAGCGCCGGCCGCCGGGGTAGCACGCGGGCCGAGCGTCCCGCCCGGTAGCATACGAGTCTGCCGGTGCGCGTTAGCGTGACCGCGGTGCTGGAGAAACCGGCTCGGAGTCTCCGCTTCCCACTGGAAGGAAGTGGCTCAAGGGCAGAACACTCTGCGCCGGGGGCTGACGCTGGGGCGGCATCGCGTTAGGGGGTGGTTTCAAGGATTGTGGCGGGTTGTCGTCCGTGGCCGCGATACGGATGGGATCTGGGCTCACCTTGCTGGACATCCTCGCGCTCGGCCCGGATCGGATACCCGCCTCCAGACTTTCTATGGCCAGGCGAACCGCGGGAAGGTGGGTGCGACTCACCCGCACCCTGTGTCCCCCGGTCAGTTCCAGGAACCTGCGATGTCGGTCCCGCACCAACGTCACCACGTGGCGAAAGGACACCCAGGAGGATCGGTGCACCTGCATTCCCGCGTCACCGAGCTCGGTGACGGCGTCGGCGAAGCGCATCAGGATGATGCCGCGCCCGGCGGAGGTGAACGCTTCGACGTAGTGATCGTTCATTTTGAGATAGATCAGGTCACGACCCAGCTTCGCGGGAAGTCGCGCGAAGAACGGGGAGTCGGGCTGAGATGGGTCTGCCGGCACGGCAACCGCCACCGAGCCTTCGTGGGGGTGCGCCGCGGGAATCCGACCGCGTGGCTCCGAGGCCGCCTCCGGAAACCGATCGACGGGATGGCCCTGGCGTTGGCGTCTGGAGATCAAATACGAGACGAAAATGCTGCCCAGTACCATCGGAGGAAAAACCCACACGTAGAGCGCGACCAAGTCATGGGCCGGGTACTCGGGCCACAGAACCCGGTCGAGCGTGTAGATGAGCGCGGTAGATGATATGGCCAAGCCCGCGGTCACCGCGGTCAAAGCGAATAGGAGCTGTCCCAACGGTCGCGAGTCCCAGAGATAAAGAGCCAGGACTGCCGTGGCGTAACAGATGGGGAAACAAAAGACGCCGGCGATTCCCCACAAGGCGAGACGTTGCGGCCAATCGAGGGTCGCGTAGGTCCCCGCCGCGCCGATGACGGTGTAAAGAACAACGAAGGCGGCCGTCGTCGTAATCGACAGGAGCACGACAGCCGGCGTTAGCATCTCGCGATACGCCGGTTGCCAGGTTCGTGAATTGTGTTTTACGCAGTCAACGTTACCAAAATCGTGGTTTGGGCAAGCTCTCGTTGTATTCACGTAGCCACTCCAGCGTCAAACACACCATACGTCCTGGGAGACGCGCCAAATGCAGTGCACAAACGATCAGGATTTTAACAAAAGTAGTTTCCTTACGCAAGTTGATGAAGTAATTTTGAATAAACAGCTTTGTTTCGCTACGGATCTTGTCCCTCACGCGGATTCCCGCGTATAGGCCCGGCCGAGAACCGTGCCCGGAGACGATCCGGAAGTCACCCCGAGAAGGAGCATGCCCGAAATGGTCGACAAGGATTTGGAAACCCTGACGATTGCCGAAGTAGCGCCGAAGATTCGTAGCGGCGAGGTTTCGCCAGTGGTACTCACGAAGCTCCATATCGAGCGGATCGAGCGGCTCAATCCGCTGCTGAGCGCCTATCTCACGCCGACGCCCGAGAGCGCCATGGAGGAGGCCGCGGCCGCGGAGAAGGAGATCGCCGCCGGCGATTACCGCGGCCCGCTTCACGGCATACCGGTGGCCATCAAGGACAATCTCGCCACCCGCGGGGTGCGCACCACGGCCGGCGCCAAGGCGCTGTCCGGGTGGATTCCGGACTTCGACGCCACCGTGGTGACCCGGTTGCGGGAGGCCGGGGCGGTGAACCTTGGCAAGACCCAAATGCACGAATGGGCCAAGGGAAGCCATGGGGTGAACCCGTTCTACGGCACCCCGCGCAACCCCTGGAACCTCGAGCGGATCCCCGGCGGCTCCAGCAGCGGCTCGGCCGTGGCCGTTGCCGCGGGCATGTGCATGGCGTCGGTCGGCACCGACGCCGCCGGATCGGTGCGCAATCCGGCGGCCCTGTGCGGCATCGTCGGGCTCAAGCCCACCTACGGGCGCGTCAGCGTGTTCGGCGGTGTCCCCGGCACGGGTGGATACTCCACCAACCATTTCGGTCCGCTGACCCGCAGCGTGACAGACTGCGCGCTGATGATGCAGGTCATCGCCGGATACGATCCCCAGGACCCGCTGAGTGCCGCGGCCCCGGTGCCCGACTATTCCGCCGGTCTCGGAATGTCCGTCGAAGGAATGCGCGTCGGTATCATCAAGGGATACTTCGAGAAGTTCGCCTCCGACGAAGTCAAGCAAGCCTTTGCCGGAGCGCTCGACACCCTGCGTTCCCTGGGGATGACGGTAGAGGATGTCACCGTTCCCCACATGGACCTGATCCCCGCGGTCCAGCTCTGCGCCAGCCGGGTGGAGAGCACGGGGGACGCCGAGTACTATCTGCGGCACCATGCCCGGGACTACAGCCCGAGCATGCTTTCCACCCAGATCCAGGCGCTGACGGTGTCCGGGCTGGACTACAACCAGTCGCAACGCATCCGCCGCCTCATCTGCGACGGATTCGACGACGCGTTGGAAGAGGTCGACGTAATCGTGGCGCCGACCGGCCCGGTGCCGGCCATTTCCATGGAAGATTCCCAGGCCGGTTACGTGACCGTCGACGGCGCGAAGATGCCGCTCCAGGGAGCCTACGGCAATTTCTTGACTCTGTGCACCATCCCGTTTAACGTCAACGGGCTGCCGTCGCTGAGCATCAACTGCGCCTTCTCGAAGGACGGCCTTCCCATCGGCGTGCAGATCGCGAGCGGTTCGTTTCGCGAGGACACGGTCATGCAGGTAGCGCACGCCTATGAGCAGGCATCGCCCGCTACCGGCAAGGAGCCGCCGCTGCCCTAGTGTTGTGTCTCACAAATAGGTTTGCAAAGATGCGCAGGATTTTTCGTTGTCGGCAAGGCGCGATGACGAGCAGTGGCGGGTACCACGCGAGGAAGAGCAACGCGGCCGACGGCGAAAGAGACCAGCAGATTTGTAAACCTATTTGTGAGACACAACACTAGTGTTTTGCCCAACGCCGAGAAGCAGGGTCGGATGGCTTGAGTTTCACGAGTCCGGCGCCGATGGCCGGAAAGGAGACGATCATGAACGGTTTCATCGATGCGGATACCCACGTCATCGAATCGGAAGCGATCTGGGAGCTCATGGACAAGGACGTCTACGACCGCCGGCCGATCCTTCTCAAAGCGCCAGGCGACACCGAGTACCAGACTTCCAATGCCTTCTGGCTCATCGACGGACAGATCTTCCCCAAGTCCGTGGGCAAGGGCAGCGCCCGGCTCAGCACGCCGGCCGAGCAGGAACGCCAGTGGACGCGCCAGGACATCGACCTGGGCGTGCGCCAGTTGACCGACCCGGCGGCGCGGGTACGGTCGCTGGACAAGCGCGGCGCCGAGGCCGAAGTCATCTACTCCACCCTCTGGGGCGTGTATCTCACCGATGACGTGGACTTGGACGTGGCGCTGTGCCGCGCCTACAACACCTGGATGGGGCAGGTGTGGGCTCAGGGCGACAACCGCCTGCGCTGGACCGCGGTCTTCCCGCTGACCTCCATCGAGGAGTCCATCAAGCAGTTACACTACGCCAAGGAGCACGGCGCCGTGGGCGTGAACATGCGCGGCATCGAAGGGGACCGTTCCCTGGCCGAGCCCTACTTCTACCCGCTCTACGAGGAAGCGAGCCGCCTGGACTTCCCCATCTGCATCCACATCGGCGCGGGCTCGCCGGCCATCACCAGCGTGTTCGACGTGCGCGTGAGCCACACGTTGCCGCACCTGCGCATGCTCCCGCTCATCGCCTTCCGCGACCTGGTGGCCAACCGCATCCCGGAGAAGTTCCCCGGCCTGCGCTTCGGCTTCGTCGAGGCCGGAGCCTCCTGGGTGCCCTACCTGCTGCACCAGCTCCGGCGGACGACCCGGGGACAGAACATCCCCATCGGCCCGGCGCTGTTCGAGGAGTGCCGCATGTGGGTGGTGTGCGAGGTGGACGAGGACCTGCCGATGCTGCTCAACTACATCCACGAGGACCACATCATGATCGGCTCCGATTACGGCCACCTCGACCAGTCCTTCGAGGACAACGTCGCCGCCAAACTGCGCGCCCGCGGTGACCTCCCCGCGCGGGTGGTGGAGAAGATCCTGGGCGACAACGCCCGGGCGTTCTACGGGATGTAGGGACGCAGGGCGTTCGAGGCGCCTACGTCTCCAGCATGGTGGGGTGGAACATGTCCTCGGGGGCGAAGCGCGCCCGGGTGAGGCCCTGCCGCTGGGCGTACTCCAGCATCTTGTCGACCTCGGCCCGCGTTTCCCGGAAACCCCAGCGATAGGGGTCGTCGCCGGCGGCGGCGTGCTCCTCTTCCCACAGGGCGCGGTACCAGAGGCCGGTCTGGTGCACGCGCTGCCACTCCAGCCACTCGTAGCAGCGCCTCTTGGACTCCTGCCACGCGTCGAACAGGCTGCGCGCCACCCACGGGTGTCGGTCCAGGATCGAGGTGCGGACGAGCAGGGTGTGCTGGATGGGGAAGAAACCGGTCCGGCGGTAGTACTCGCGCTCGCGCCGGGCGTAGTCGGGGAACAGGAAGTCCACGCGCGGGCGGTGCTCGGGGGCCAGGGTGGCGGTGGTGATGACCGCGTCGAGCTCTCCCGCCAGCAGCATCTCCCGCAGCTTGCCGTACCCGTCCACCACCTCCAGCTTGAGCCAGTCGGGCTGCGTCCACTCCTGGAGGTTCTCGGGAGGCCGCCCCGCCACCCAACGGATGGAGCGGAGGTCGACCCCGTGCTCCTCCTCCAGGATGCCGCGCGCCCAAAGGGCGGTGGTGGTGAACCAGCTCTGGATGCCCACGCGCTTGCCGTTGAGGTCGGTGGGCTCGGCGATGCCGGCGGCGGTGTTCACGTAGATGTAGGAGTGCCGGAACATGCGCTTCACGAAGATCGGGATGGCGGTGAAGCCCAGGGTCCTGAACGGCAGGTCGACGATGTAGCGCCCGGTGAAGAACTCGGCCACGTCGTAGTGGCCGCCGTGGCCGTCGAAGTGCCGGTTCACGTCATCGGCGTCCACGTGGACCCGCAGGTCGATGCCCTCCGGCTTGACGCTCCCCTCGATGAGTGCGCGGGCGCGGTCGTAGGGGGCGCAGATCATGCTCAGTTCCAGTGGCATGCGGTTCCCTTCATCCTGCGCATCTTCATCAATGTGTCCCTCAAGTGCAACTCCGGATGGGTGCAAGCGGCCGGCGGTTGATTCCGCCGGGCCGATGATTCACAATCGGTGCGCCACGGCCGCCGGTCGACGGCCTCGGAATCAGGGTCACGGGCATCGATCGGATGACCCGGCGGCGCGTACACAACGAGAGCGGGCATCATGCAATATCGGATGTTGGGTAGCACGGGACTTCGCGTTTCCGAGATCGGATTCGGCTGCGGCAACGTCGGCGGGTTGATGGTGCGGGAAAGCCACGACGAACAACTCGACGCGGTTCGCCATGCGCTGGACCTGGGCATCAACTATTTCGACACCGCCAGGGCCTACGGAGAGGGGAAGTCGGAGACCCACCTCGGGCGTGTGCTGGAAGAGGTCGGCGAAGACGTGGTGCTTTCGACCAAGATCCGCCTCGAAGCGGATGCCCTGGACGACATCGCCGCCGCCGCCGCGTTCGAGGTCGAGCAAGGGCTCGCGCGTCTGGGGCGCCCCTCGGTGGACCTGATCCAGCTCCACACCCGCTTGGCCATGAAGCGCGAAGACGGGCGTTTCGCCATGACCCCCGGCGAGGTGTTGGGGCCGGGTGGCGTCATCGAGGCGTTCAAGCGGCTGCGCGACCAGGGCCGCGTGGGCTTCTTCGGATTCACCGGCCTGGGCGAGGTCGAGGCCATCCACGCACTGGTGGACAGCGGCGAGTTCCATTCCTTCCAGGCCTACTACAACCTGCTCAATCCCAGCGCCGGCCAGCCCGTGCCCGAAGGCTTCAGCGCCCTGGACTACGGACGCGTCATCGACCGGGCCGCCGCCCGGGGCATGGGCGTCGTCGTCATCCGGGTGCTGGCCGCCGGCGTGCTGAGCCCGACGCCCGAGTCGGGAGGCGGCACCAGCCGCGAGCCCCTTTCCGCCGGCTCCGACTACGAGCGCGACGTCGCCCGCGCCCACAAGCTCGGCTTTCTCCAGGACCACCGACTGGAATCCCTGCCGCAAGCCGCCATGCGCTTCGCGCTCATGAAGCCCGAGGTGAGCACGGTGCTGGTAGGGTTCTCCAACAACGCGCAGATCGACGAGGCCGTCGCCTGTTCGGGCGCCGGCCCCCTGCCCGACGCCGCCATGGCCGGTTTGCGCGAGATGTGGGACAGCGACTTCGGCGACCGTTCATGACGTTCGACTCGTCATTGCCGCGAAACAGGCACCACCGCCCCGAATCGTCATTCCCGCGGAAGCGGGAATCCAGGGGTGGCGAGGCGGGAAACGCCGCCGTAGTGCCCCGCCGCCGCCCCTGGATCCCGCTTCCGCGGGAATGACGGAAAAGGGGCCGCTCAGCGCCCCTGGCCGATACGTTGCACGTGTTCCTGCACCACCTCGCGCGGGCACAGGGCGATGAACCCCTTGGATCCCAGGAACAGCAGCAGGATGTCGTCGAAGTGCCCCAGGGCGGGCAAGAGGTCGGGGACGAGATCGGCCGGCATGATCAGGTAGCCGACCACGCCCAAGGCCAGCAGCTTGGCCTTGAATCCGACCCGCCGATCCTTGAAGAGCCGCCAGAAGAGGCGCAGGAAGCTGGGCAAGTGCTGCACCAACCCCAACAGCCGGCGCGGCCCGAGGCGCAGGAGGTAAGCGAGGGAGCTCAGTCGAATCATGGGGTCTTGGGCCGTGCCGGGGATTCCGCCGCCGGGGACGGTTCCCGCCGGAACAACGTGCCGCGGTCGCCGGCCAGGAGCGCCTGTCCGTCGCCCACGGCTACCGCGGTGAGCCGCTCGGGGGTGCCGAGGCGGGTGCGTTGCCACCGGGCGCCGTCCCAGCCGAATAGTGCGCCCGCCGCCCCCGCGGCCCAGCAGTCGCTTGGCGAAGCGCAGGCGACGGTGCGCAGCCGGAAGAAGGAGCCGGGCACGTCCGTCTTCTTCCAGACGGCGCCGTCGTACTCGAAGATCGCGCCGTGGTCGCCCACGGCCCAGCCTCGGCCGTCGCCGGTAAGGACCACGTCGTACATGCGCGGGACGTCCCGCATGTTCGCCTTCCGCCAGTGGCTGCCGTCCCAGCGCGCGAAGAACCCGTCGCCCACCATCCAGCCGGAGCGGTGCGAAGCAAAGGCCATGCCGTGGATGCGCGCCTTGCCCGCCGGGCTCAGGGCGTGGCCCCACTCCTTGCCGTGCCACTCGATGAGGCGTCCGTCGCGGGTGCCCGCGAAGCAGCGGTCCGGCGCCGCGCACCCGGCGCCCCAGAGCATGCCTTCCGAAGGCTTGCGCCGGTTCAGGGGATTCTTCACCCGGGTCCACGCCGTGCCGTCGTAGTGCAGGGACAAGGCGTCGTCCCCGAACACCCACACGTCGTCGGGCGCGTTCACGACGAACTTCCTCGGGCTCACCTTGGCCGGATGGTCCACGGCGTTCAAACGGTTGCCGTCCCAGCGCAGCAGGCGGCCGTCGCTCGTGCCGAGGAACGCACGGCCACGGTCCAGGATGGCCACGGCGGTGACGTTCGGGGGAGGCTTCTTGCCCTGGCGCGGACTGCTCCAGGCGACCTTCTCCCAGGCACCCGCCCCGGCGGGCAGGGCGAGACAGGCGGCGATCAGCAACGCGGCACCTTGAGTCCGGGGGAACGCTGGCATGTAACTTCGTCCGCCTCTCTAGTGTGGTGTCTGGTTAATGCGAATTAACCAGACACCACACTTGCGCAGAGCAGTGACGATCGCACGGAGCAGTAGCCGTAAGCGGTTCAATGCACGGGTCGGATCGGCGAAGTGTAGACGGACATCGACTCAACTTGCGGCGCCGGCGCCCGCGCTCCATATTGCGATCAGTTCCGCGGCATCCACCACGTCGGCGAAGCGCTCCATGCGTTTCAGTGCTTCGTGATGCGCGTTCTCGCGGTTCGTACCCACGCAGTCGCGCGCCACGATCATGGACAGGCCGCGGTAGAACCCGTCGCGGACGCTGCCTTCCACGCCCGAATCGGTGCGGCAGCCGACGACGACGACCGCGTCCCGGTTCCAGTTGCCCAGCAACTGCTCGAACTCGGTGCCGAGGAAGATGGTGGGGCGGCGCTTCTCGATGCGGATGTCATCCTCGTCGGGCTGGAAGGGCTCGATGAGTCGCCAGCCGAAGCTGTCGCGGGTGCGCCGCGGCGCAAGCTCGCCCGGATGGTCGACGCCCTGGTCCTTCATGGCGCGGCGGATCATGGCGGGCGCCTCGTCGCGCCACGCGTAGGGCGTGGCGAAGGCGTAGACCACGGGCACGCCGCCGCCCTTGGCCGCGGCGACGAGCGGCGGGGTGGCGCGCAGGAGCTCGTCCTTGTTGAACGAGCTGCCGGCCTGGTCGTTCTGCATGTCCCAGACCAGCAGGACGGCCCTTCGCGGAGCCGCGACCTCGGCCAGGGTCATGGGAATGGTTCTGCCTTCGAATTCGATCATGGCTCTCTTTCACGGATGTCGAGAAGCGGCGGGCACGCCGAAAGTGGATCGTGGCAGAGGATAACGGCGGGCCGAAACCGTGTCAACAACGCATCCCGGTCGTTTTTGACAACGCCGGGGGTTCGCGCTACTTGTACGTTTCGACCGTCTCTAGTTCGGGAGAATAACGGATGGAATCTCGCGACGGCATGCAGGCCTCGGTACGCATCAGCGGCGGCAAGGGCAACCACAAGGCAGACGACTCGTTTCGCGCCAAGGATCCCCTGACGGTAGTGATCTTCGGGGCGTCCGGGGACCTGAGCAAGCGCAAGCTGATTCCCGCGCTGTACCACCTCGAGCAGGCGGGCTATCTGCCCGAGCGTTACGCGGTGGTGGGCTTCTCGCGCACGGAAATGACCGACGAGGCGTACCGGGAGCGCATGATCGGCGAAATGCGCGAGGACTTCGCGGACGTGGACGCCGGCAGCCCCCTGTTCGCGGCGCTCCACTACCAGCCGGGCAACAACACCGACATCGAGTCCTTTCACCGGCTCAAGGCCCGGCTCGACTCCCTCGACGCCGAACGCGACCTCCCCGGCAACCGGCTGTTCTACCTCTCGGTGGCGCCGGAGTTCTTCACGCCCATCATCCGGAACCTGAACGCCGCGGGCCTCATCCGGAATCCCGAAGAGCCCCAATGGTCCCATGTCATCATCGAGAAGCCGTTCGGACACGACCTCCGGAGCGCGCGGGAGATGAACGAGGAGGTCACCGGCATCCTCGACGAGAGCCAGATCTACCGCATCGACCACTACCTCGGGAAGGAAACGGTCCAGAACATCCTGAGCTTCCGCTTCGGCAACGCCATCTTCGAGCCGCTGTTCAACCAGAAGTACGTGGAGAACGTCCAGATCACGGTGGCCGAAACCCTGGGCATGGAAGGGCGGCGCGGCGCGTTCTACGACAACGCCGGAGCGCTGCGCGACATCGTGCAGAACCACATGCTGCAACTGCTGTGCCTCATCGCCATGGAGCCGCCCGCGGCGGTGGAGCCCGTGTCCATCCGCGACGAGAAGGTGAAGCTCTTGCGCGCGCTGATCCCCTGCGGCACGCCCGAGGAGGTCCGGGAATGCACGGTGCGGGGGCAGTACGGCTTCGGCGAGTTGCGCGGCGAGGTGGTCAAGGGTTACCGCCAGGAGGAAGGCGTGGACCCACTGTCCACCACCGAGACCTACGTCGCGCTGCGCGCCAAGATCGACAACTGGCGCTGGGCAGGCGTTCCCTTCGTGCTGCGCACGGGCAAGCGCCTGCGCAACCGCGTGTCGGAGATCGCGGTGCAGTTCAGGCATCCGCCGCTGCGTCTGTTCCGCCATCAGGCCGCGCCCAACGGACACGCCATGGCCGCGGCCAGCGCCAACGTGCTGATCCTGCGCATCCAGCCCCAGGAAGGCATCAGCCTGTCCTTCGCGTGCAAGCGTCCGGGAATGCAGATCAACCTGGCGAAGGTCAACATGGATTTCATGTACGAGGCCTTCGAACAGCGTTCGCCCGAGGCGTACGAGCGGCTCTTGCTGGACGCCATGCGCGGCGACGCGTCGCTGTTCACCCGCTCCGACGAGGTGGATTACGCGTGGCGCTTCACCGACTCGATCCTGTCGGGCTGGCAGGATCTGCCGGCGCCCCGGTTCCCCAACTATTATCCGTTCACCGACGGCCCCGACGAGGCCGACCGCCTGTTGCTGGACAGCAGCACCGGCTGGCGCCAGTTGGGCCAGATGGGCATCGCGGACGTGGGCAGGTAGGGGCGAACCTCGCGCTGGAGTTTGAAAAAGACCAAGAGGTGATGGAGTTGCGATCGGAATTTCGCGACGGGACCTTCGAGATCGACGGGACCCGGGTCCACTATCTGGAGGCCGGCGATCCGGAGCAGGAGACGTACGTCTTCGTCCACGGCAACCGCGACCACAGCCACACCTGGGACTTCCTGCTGGAGTCCTTCGACAAGGCGGGCTTCAGCCTGCCTCACATGGTGGCCCTGGACCTGCGCGGCCACGGCGACAGCGGCTGGGTCGGCCAGGAGCGCGGCTACCGGCACGAGGATTTCGTGCTGGACGTGGTGGGCCTGCTGCGCCACATCAAGAAGGACCGGATCACGCTGGTGGCCCACTCCCTCGGCGGCAGCATGGCCGTGGTCTTCGCCGGCGCGCTGCCGGAGAAGATCAAGCGGCTCGTGATCATCGAGTCGGCGGGTCCCTACGGCCGCACCGAGCGCGAGACCCCCGAGCTGTTCGGCCGCTGGACGCGCGACGACGGCTCGGACACGATCCTGACCTACTATGCCACCGTGGCGCAGGCCGCCGATGCGGTTTGCCGCCGCTTCCCGCTGATCCCGAACCGGGTGGCGATGCACATGGCGCGCCACGGCACCCGCCGGACCCCGAACGGCTTGGTGTGGAAGTACGATCCGCGGGCGCGCAACCCGTCGTACTCGTCCCTCTCCGAAGCCCAGGTCCAGGCCTTCATCGAGCGTATCGACTGTCCCACGCTGCTGGTGTTCGGCGCGGATTCGGGCTACCGGGCGTCGCCGCGCTACGACCGGATCGCACACTTCCCCAACAAGACCCTGGTGGAGATCCCCGGCGCCGGCCATCACGTGCAGCACGAAAAGCCCGACGAACTGGCCGCCGTGCTGATCCCGTTCCTGAATAACCACGGGTGACGCCCGCCCCCGGGAACGGCGTGAGCGCCGCTATTTTCCGTCATTCCCGCGAAGCTTGCCCCGGACTTCGATCCGGGGGCGGGAATCCATGGGTGGCGAGGGGTCACCACACCCAACCCCGCAACGAGGAGGAAATCATGGATTTTGAACTGCCCGAGGAACTGCAACTGCTTCAGGAAACCGTGCGGAAGTTCGTCGACCAGGAACTCATCCCGGTGGAGATGGAGTGCCGGGACGGCGTGAAGCTCAAGCCCGAGTACCGCGAGCGCTTCGAGGCCAAGACCCGCGAGATGGGGTTGTGGATGCTCGACGTGCCCGAGGAATTCGGCGGCGCCGGGCTGAGCCTGCTGGGCCAGGTCATCGTGTGGGCCGAGGTGGCGCGCTCGGTGGCGCTCCCGTCCCGCGGCCACAGCATCTTCGGACCCGAGGTGCGGCCGGTGCTCTACGCCATGAACGAAGAGCAGAAGGAACAATACCTCTACCCGCTGCTGCGCGAGGAGAAACGCGCCTGCTTCGCCCAGACCGAGCCCGATGCCGGCTCCGATCCCGGCTCCATGCGCACCCGCGCCGTGCGCGACGGTGACGAGTACGTGATCAACGGCGTCAAGCGCTTCATCAGCGACGCGGACGAGGCCGACTTCGCCCAGGTCATGGTGGCCACCGATCTCAGCAAGGGCTCCCATGGTGGCATCTCCTGCATCCTCGTGGACATGGACAACCCGGGGGTGCAGATCACCGCCAAGTACAAGACCATGATGGGCTACGAGCCGTGCGAGATCGTGTTCGACAACTGTCGCGTGCCGGCGGCGAACATGATCGGCGCCGAGGGCGAGGGCTTCAAGCTCGGGCAGAAGTGGCTCGGCATCGGCCGCCTGAAGCACGGCGGCCGCGCCATCGGTGTGGCGAGTCGCGCCATCGAGATGGGCGCGCGCTACGCCAAGCAGCGGGTGACCTTCGGCAAGCCGTTGGCCGAGCGGCAGGCCATCCAGTTCAAGCTGGCGGACTCCTACACCGAACTGCACGCCGCCACCCTGATGGTCTACCACGCGGCCTGGAAGTACGACCGGGGCGAGGACATGCGCAACGAAGGTTACATGGTCAAGGTCTTCGCCGACGAGATGTCCTTCCGGGTGGTGGACCGGGTGCTGCAGATCCACGGCGGCGTCGGACTCACTACCGACCTGCCCATCGAGTACTGGTTCCGCGATCAGCGCAGCCGGCTCATCACCGAGGGCGCGTCCGAGGTCATGCGCATGGTCATCGCGCGGCACGTGTTGCGGCAGTTCGACTGACGCGTGCTTGCGGGGGCGCGCGGCTCTAGTCAACCGGACACCACACTAGATTTGGCGGCGCACGCGCCTCGTGCTATAAACATGCAATTCCAGCGAGGTCGACCATGAAACCCGACATTCACCCCGAGTACAAACCCGTGAACGTGGTATGCGCCTGCGGCCACTCCTTCGAGATCCGCTCCACCGCCAAGGCCATCCATACCGAGATCTGCGCCAACTGTCATCCCTTCTATACCGGCAAGCAGAAGCTGCTCGACACCGCCGGCCGGGTCGAGAAGTTCAAGAGGCGATACGGTATCAAGGATTGAGGAAGTTCCCGACCGGCTCTGACGGCGAAGGGGCAAAGGGTGGCGCGAATTCCCTTTGCCCCTTTGCTTTTTGGCATCAGGCAAGACCGTGAGCATGCTCGACAAGATCGCTGAAGTGGAGAGCCGTTACGAGGAGCTGGAGACGCTCCTTGCGGATCCCAGGCTGCCGGAGGACCGCAAGGAGTTCTCCAGGGTCGCCAAGGAACGCTCCGATCTGGCCGAGGTGGTGACCTGTTACCGCGAGTGGCGCAAGCTCGATCAGGAGATCCAGGATAACCGCGAGCTGCTGGAAGACGGCGATCCGGAGATCCGGGAGCTCGCGGCCCAGGAGCTGGAGGACCTGAAGGAGCGCCAGGAGGCGCTGGAGCAGCAGCTCAAGATCCTGCTGCTGCCCAAGGATCCCAACGACGACAAAAACGTTCTCCTGGAGATCCGGGCGGGCACGGGCGGCGAGGAGGCGTCGCTGTTCAGCGCCGACCTCTTTCGCATGTACGGCAGGTATGCGGAAGAAAAGGGCTGGAAGGTGGAGATCCTGAGCTCCAACCCCACGGGCCTGGGAGGCTTCAAGGAGATCATCGCCCTCATCGAGGGGAAGGGCGCCTACAGCCAGCTCAAGTTCGAGGGCGGCGTGCACCGTGTCCAGCGGGTTCCGGTGACCGAGACGTCGGGGCGTATCCACACCTCGGCGGTGACGGTAGCCGTTCTTCCCGAGGCGGACGACGTGGACGTGGACATCGACCCGAAGGACCTGCGCATCGACGTGTTCCGCTCGTCGGGGCCGGGCGGCCAGAGCGTGAACACCACCGACTCCGCGGTGCGCATCACCCACGTACCCACGGGCATCGTGGTGTCGTGCCAGGACGAGAAGTCGCAGCACAAGAACAAGTCCAAGGGGCTCAAGATCCTGCGCGCGCGTCTGCTCGAGAAGACCCAGGAGGCGCAGCGCTCGGAAATCGCCGCCTCGCGCAAGCTCATGGTCGGCAGCGGCGACCGCAGCGAGCGCGTACGCACCTACAACTTCCCCCAGGGCCGCGTCACCGACCACCGCATCAACCTGACCCTCTACAAGCTGGACCAGATCATGGACGGCGGCGTGAAGGACCTGATCGACGGCCTGATCACGTACCACCAGGCCGAAGCGCTGCAGGCCACGGGGTGAACCGTTGGATGCGGCGAAAGCAGCGACGCGCGCGAACGTCACGACCGGGGAACAGCCCGCGCCAGGACCACCGCCCCTGGATTCCCGCTTCCGCGGGAATGACGAACCTGGAACGGCAGTCCCGGATGGCGCGAAAGACCCAGCCATTGTCATGGACGTCCTTCGTCGCGCCACCGCTCGGCTCGCGGAGGCGGGCTGCTCGACATCCAGGCTCGATGCCGAGTTGCTCTTGATGGAAGCGCTCGGATGGTCACGCGAGGATCTCTACCGGAGTCCCGAGACGGTACTGGATGCACGCGAGACGGAACGCTTCGTGGCGCTCGTGGGCCGGCGGGCGGGCGGTGAACCGGTAGCGTACCTGAGAGGGACGCAGGAGTTCTGGTCGTTGGAGTTCGCCGTGACTCGGGACGTGCTCATTCCGCGTCCCGAGACGGAGCATTTGGTGGAGGCCGTGGTTGATTCTCTATCCGAGCGCCACGGTTGGCAGCGAGTCCTGGACCTGGGGACCGGCAGCGGCGCCATCGCCCTGAGCGTGGCCAGGGAATGCCCGGAGGCGGAGGTGTGGGCCACGGACGTTTCCGCGCCGGCGCTGGCGGTGGCGCGGAAGAACGCGCGCCGGCACGGGGTCGGGCGGCGTATCCACCTATTCCAGGGCGACCTGTGTGCGCCGGTGCGGGATCTGCCGGGATACTTCGACGCGGTGGTGTCGAACCCGCCCTACATCTCCACCCGCGAAATGGCGCGGCTGCCCCGGGACGTGCGCGAATGGGAGCCGACCCTGGCTTTGGACGGCGGCGTGGACGGGATGGGGTTCTACCGGCGCATCGTCGAGGAAGCAATCCCGCTGCTCCGGGAAGGCGGATTGCTCGCCGTGGAGGTCGGCGCCGACCTGGGCGACGCCGTGTGTGAGCTGTTTCGCGCGCACCGGGACATCCGCGGGGTACGGATGCAGCGGGACTACGCGGGTCTGCCAAGAGTGGTAGCCGCGGAGAGAATACGGGTAACCGGTAGGGCGGGAAACTAGTCTGGGCGGACCACCAGACGAGGTCAGCGGACTTGGACAGCATCATCATCAACGGAGGGGCGGTTCTGGAGGGCACGGTGGCCCTCGGCGGGTCGAAGAACGCGGCCCTGCCGGTGATCATCTCGGCGCTGCTCTCCGCCGACAAATGTTCCTACCGCCGAGTGCCCGCCCTGCGCGACGTGAGCACGACCCTGCGCCTGCTGTCGCGGCTCGGCGTCACCATCGAGAAGGACCTGTTGGCGGACGGCCATCTGGAGCTCACCGCGGCCCACATCCACGACCTTGAAGCGCCCTATGACCTGGTCAAGACCATGCGCGCGTCCTTCCTGGTGCTGGGGCCGCTGCTGGCGCGGTTCGGCGAGGCGCGGGTATCCACACCCGGCGGCTGCGCCATCGGTTCGCGGCCGGTGGACCTGCACCTCCGGGGGCTGGAACGCATGGGCGCGTGCATCCGCCAGGACCACGGCTACATCGAGGCGCGGGCGAAGGAGCTCAAGGGCGCCGTCATCGATCTCGACTTCCCCTCGGTAGGCGCCACGGAGAACCTCATGATGGCCGCCACACTCGCTCGCGGGGAGACCGAGATCCGCAACGCGGCGTGCGAGCCGGAGATCGTGGAGCTGGCCGTGGTGCTGACCGAGATGGGCGCGCGGGTCGGCGGAGCCGGTACGGGGGTCATCTGCGTGGAAGGCGTTTCGGAGCTTCACGGGACGGAGCACGAGATGGGGCCGGACCGCATCGAGGCGGGCACGTTCATGGTCGGTGCCGCCCTGACCGGAGGCGACGTGCGGATCGAGGACGCCAGAGCGCACGACCTCGAAGCCTTTCTGGCCAAGCTCCGGGAGACCGGTGCACGGGTCACGGCCGAGCCCGGCGGCGTCCGCGTCACGGGCAACGGGCGGGTTCACGGCACGGACGTGGCCACGCAACCCTATCCGGGCTTCCCCACGGACCTGCAGGCGCAGATGATGGTGTTGATGGCGGTGGCGGACGGCGCCAGCGTCATCACCGAGAACATCTTCGAGAACCGGTTCATGCACGTCCAGGAGTTGAACCGCATGGGCGCGCGCATCGCCCTCGACGGCCATCAGGCCGAGGTCCGGGGGGTGCCCGAGCTTTCCGGCGCGCCGGTGATGGCCACCGACCTGCGCGCCAGCGTGTCGCTGGTGCTGGCCGGTCTGGTGGCGCGGGGCGTGACCGAGGTGGCGCGGGTGTACCACCTGGACCGGGGCTACGAGAACATCGAGGGCAAGCTCGCCGGTCTGGGCGCGGACATCCGAAGGGTGGCGCGTGACGATTGACATCGTGAAGACCACGGATGCGGGCTTCCGGAAGAAGCTCGACCGGATCCTGCGGCGGCGCGGCGAGATCGAGAAGGACGTCGAGGCGCGCGTGGCCGAGATCATCGACAACGTGCGCCGGCACGGAGACAAGGCGCTGGTGCGCTACGCCAAGGCGTTTGACGGCGTCGCCCTGAAAGCGTCCGGGCTGGAGGTGTCGGCGGACGAGATGGAACGGGCCTGCGAGGAGGTCTCCAAGGAGGACCTGCGGGCGTTGCGGCTTGCGGCCGCGCGCATCCGGCGTTTCCACCGCCGCCAGATCGAGAAGAGCTGGAGCTACCGCGATTCCCTGGGCCTGGAGCTGGGTCAGCGCATCCGCCCGGTGGAGCGCGCCGGCGCGTACGTGCCGGGCGGCAAGGCCGCGTACCCGTCCACCGTGCTGATGACCGTGATCCCGGCGGTGACTGCGGGCGTGCCGGAGGTGGCCGTCACCACCCCGGTGCGGGAAGAAGCCGCGCTGGTGCTGGCGGCCGCGCGCGTGGCCGGCGCTCACCGGGTCTTCCGCGTGGGCGGAGCCCAGGCCGTGGCGGCCCTGGCGTACGGCACCGAGACCATCCCGCGGGTGGACAAGATCGTCGGCCCCGGCAACGTCTACGTTGCGGCCGCCAAGCGTCTGGTCTTCGGCCAGGTGGACATCGACTCCATCGCCGGTCCCAGCGAGGTGCTGCTGCTGGTGGACGGCTCCGCGGACCCGCGTTACGTGGCCGCGGACATGCTTTCCCAGGCGGAGCACGACGAGCTCGCGGCGGCGGTGTGCGTCACGCCGTCCATGGCCACGGCGCGCAAGGTTCAGGCGGCCATCGAGGAGCAGCTCAAGAGCACCCGGCGCCAGGCCATCACCCTCGGGGCGCTGCGCCGGTTCGGCACCATCATGGTGACGCGTTCGCTGAAGGAAGCGGTGGAGATCACCAACGCCATCGCCCCCGAGCACGTGCAGATCATGGTGCGGGAGCCGGACAAGTACGTGGACGCGGTGCGCAACGCCGGCGCGATCTTCATCGGCGCCCACGCCACCCCGGCCTTGAGCGACTACGTGGCCGGCCCCAACCACGTGCTGCCCACCGGCGGGAGCGCGCGCTTCTTCTCGCCCCTGGGCGCCTACGACTTCCTCAAGCGCACCAGCATCGTGCGCGCGGAAGCCCGGGGCCTGAAGGCGCTGGCCCCGGCCGTGATCCATCTCGCGCGCCGCGAGGGACTGGATGAGCACGCGCGAGCGGTGGAGGCGCGGCTGGCGGACCGCTGAGGTGATGGATTTGGCGTCCTTCGACTTCGGCTCGCTACGCTCAGGACGCCATTCGCGACATAACGCTTACGCAGGTCAGGAGACATCAGATGGGTAGAACGGCAACGGTCCATCGCAAGACCAAGGAGACGGAGATCACCGCCACCCTGGACATCGACGGCAAGGGGCAGGCGCGGGTGGACACCGGCATCCCGTTCTTCGACCACATGCTGGAGATCTTCACGCGCCACGGGCTGTTCGACGTGACGGTGAGGGCGGTGGGTGACCTCGAGGTGGACTACCATCACACGGTGGAGGACGTGGGCCTGACCCTGGGACAGGCGTTCAAGGACGCCCTGGGCGACAAGCACGGCATCCGCCGGTTCGGCGAAGCCACAGTGCCGCTGGACGAGGCCCTGGCGCGGGTGGTGGTGGACCTGAGCGGCCGGCCCTACATGGCCTACCGCGTCAAGATCCGCGGCGGCCGGGTCGGCACCTTCGACACCGATCTGCCGCACGAGTTCTACCAGGCCTTCGTCAACCAGCTCGGCATGAACCTGCACATGGACGTCCAGCACGGCGAGAACCCGCACCACGTCATCGAGGCATGCTTCAAGGGGTTCGCCCGGGCCATGGACCGGGCCACGGGACTGGACGAGCGGATCGAAGGAGTGCTGTCCACGAAGGGGAGCTTGTAGAAACGTCCCGAATCGTCATTCCCGCGGAAGCGGGAATCCAGGGGATGTGGAGGGGGGCTACGGCGGCGTGTCCCCGCCGCACCCCTCCTGGATTCCCGCTTCCGCGGGAATGACGTTCCGTTACGGAATGGCGTCATGAATTTTGTCACAGCCTGTTCGGCGGGAAAGACGATTACAAGTTGTTTGACGGACTGGAGGACTCCTGGTGATCGCGGTTGTCGACTACGGCATGGGTAATCTGAGGAGCGTGCAGAAGGGGCTGGAGCGGGTGGGCTTCGAAGCCGGCGTCACGCGCGACCCCGGACGCATCGCGGACGCCCGGGGCGTCGTGCTGCCCGGCGTGGGCGCGTTTCACACTTGCATGGAGAACCTCCAGCATTTCGGGTTGGTGGACGTGATCCAGGACGTGGTGCGCCGCAAGCGGCCGTTCCTCGGCATCTGCCTGGGGCTGCAGCTCCTGTTCGATGAAAGCGAGGAGTTCGGCTCGCCCGATGGCCTGGGTCTGGTGCCGGGCAAGGTCCTCGGGTTCGCCGCCGGCGAGGACCTCAAGGTGCCGCACATGGGCTGGAACGCCATCGAGATCCGCAAGCGCACGCGCTTTCTGGAAGGCATCGACGACGCCTCCCGGGTGTACTTCGTGCACTCGTTCTACGCCGCGCCCGCGGATGAGTCCGTGGTGGCCACCATCACCTCCCACGGGACGCCCTTCGTTTCGAGCATCGCCACCGACCATCTCTTCGCGTGCCAGTTCCACCCCGAGAAAAGCCAGGCCATCGGCCTGCGCATCCTCGAGAACTTCGGGCGCTTCGCCGAGAACGGCTCCGCCTGACCGTTGGCCGGTTGCGCAGGATACGCCGCTCGATCGACATCGTTGAGACACCGTTGATACCGCCGACATGCTGATCATACCCGCCATCGACATCAAGGACGGCCGCTGCGTGCGCCTGTACCAAGGGGACATGGACCAGGAGACCGTCTACTACCAGGAACCCCTGGACGCCGCCCGGCACCTGGTGGAAGAGGGCGCCCGCATGATTCACGTGGTGGACCTGAACGGCGCGGTGGAGGGACGTCCGGTGCACCTGTCCGAGTTGGCCGGCATCTGCGCCGAGTCCGGCGTGGCGGTGGAGGTGGGCGGCGGGCTGCGCACTCTCGAAGCGGTGGAACAGGCCATGGCCGCGGGCGTGGCGCGGGTGGTCATCGGGACCAAGGCGTACGAGGACCCGGAGTTCCTGCGGGGAGCGTGCGAGCGTTTCCCCGGCCAAGTGGTGGTGGGCATCGACGCACGCGCCGGCAAGGTGGCGGTGCGGGGCTGGCGCGACGACACCGCCATGGACGCACTGGAACTGGCGCGCCGCTGCGAGCAGGACGGCGCCGCGCGCATCATCTACACCGACATCAGCCGCGACGGCACGGGCGCGGGCGTCAACGCGGAACAGACCGCGCAGGTGGCCCGGGCCGTGGGCATCCCGGTAATCGCGTCCGGCGGGGTCGGCTCCCTGGACGACATCCGCGCGCTGGCGGGGTTCGCCGGCGACGGCATCGAGGGGGTCATCGTGGGCCGGGCGCTGTACAACGGCGCCTTCACCATTGCCGAAGCCATGGCGGCGGCCGGAGGCGGCGATGCTGACTAAGCGCATCATACCCTGCCTCGACGTCGATGCCGGCCGGGTGGTGAAGGGGATCCGGTTCGTGGACATCCGCGACGCCGGCGACCCGGTGGAAGTCGCGCGCGCCTACGACGCCGCCGGCGCCGACGAGCTCTGCTTCCTGGACATCACCGCGTCCCACGAGCAGCGCGGCATCATTCTGGACGTGGTGGCGCGCACCGCCGACGAGATCTTCATGCCCCTCACCGTGGGCGGCGGCATTCGCGAAAACGCCGACATCCGCCGCCTGCTCCAGGCCGGCGCCGACAAGGTCTCCATCAACACCGCCGCCGTGTCCCGACCGGAGTTCGTGCGCGAAGCCGCCGAGACCTTCGGCAGCCAGTGCATCGTCGTGGCCATCGACGCCAAGCAGGTCGGCGATCACTGGGAGGTCTTCACCCACGGCGGCCGCAAGCCCACCGGCATCGACGCCTGCGACTGGGCCGAGCGCATGGCCGAGTACGGCGCCGGCGAGATCCTCCTCACCAGCATGGACCGCGACGGCACCAAGGACGGCTACGACCTCCCCCTCACCCGCGCCATCGCCGACCGCGTCACGATACCCGTCATCGCCTCCGGCGGCGTCGGCAATCCCGAACACATCCACGACGGCTTCGCTCAAGGCCACGCCAGCGCTGCCCTGGCCGCGTCCATCTTCCACTACGGCGAGTACAGTATCGGCGAGTGCAAGCAGTATCTGGAGGAGCGGGGAGTCCCGGTGCGGCCGGTGCAGGGCTGACGCTCGGCTCGACAACGCCGGCGGCACGTCCGGCGCATCTTACGAAACGTCATTCCCGCGAAAGCGGGAATCCAGGGGTGGAGAGGGGCCAACTGGCCGGTGTCCCCGCCCACCCGCCGCCTGGATTCCCGCTTTCGCGGGAATGACGTTTCGTAGGGCCGGTTTCGGATCGCTCTTTACGAACCTTTTTTGCAACATTGGGGTGACGATTCGGCGGCGTGTGCTTCGGATCGCCTTCACAGACGTCCATTGCAACCTTGGGGTCAGCCGCCGCTTTCGAGCTCGGTGAGAAACCGCTCTGCATCGATCGCCGCCATGCAGCCGCTGCCGGCCGCGGTGACGGCTTGGCGGTAAATCCGGTCCTGCACGTCGCCGCAGGCGAAAACCCCCTCCATGGCCGTCTTGGTGCCGTCGTGGGTCTTGATGTAGCCCAGTTCGTCCATTTCCAGGACGCCCTCGAAGAGCTGGGAGTTGGGTTGGTGGCCGATGGCGATGAAGACGCCGTCGCAGGCGAAGGTCGCGTCCTGGCCGGTCTTCACGTTCCGCAGGGTCACACCGGTGACTCCTCCGTCCTGGGCGTCGCCGTGGATGTCCTCCACGGTGGTGTCCCAGATGAACTCGATCTTGGGGTTGTTGCGGGCGCGGTCCTGCATGATTTTGGAGGCGCGAAGCTCGTCGCGGCGGTGCACGATGCTGACCTTGCTGGCGAACTTGGTGAGGAAGGTGGCCTCTTCGATGGCGGTGTCGCCGCCGCCGACCACGATGAGCTCCTTGTTCTTGAAGAAGAAGCCGTCGCAGGTGGCGCAGGCGGAGACGCCGTGGCCCATGAAGCGGTTCTCGGCTTCGAGGCCCAGCAGCTTGGCGGTGGCGCCGGTGGCGATGATCAGCGCGTCGCAGGTGTAGCGCTCCTTGCCGGCCTGCAGCGCGATGGGCCGCGCGCCCAGTTCCACGGCCGTGACGTCGCCGAAGATGATCTTGGTGCCGAAGCGTTCCGCCTGCTTGCGGAACTGGTCCATCATGTCCGGGCCCATGATGCCGTCCGGGAAACCGGGGTAGTTCTCGACGTCCGTGGTGATGGTGAGCTGGCCGCCGGGCTGGGAACCTTCGACCACCAGCGGCTCGAGGTTGGCCCGGGCCGTGTACAGGGCGGCGGTGAGCCCGGCTGCCCCGGAACCGAGGATGATGACGCGGTAGTGAGTCTGGTCTGCCATGGGGTCCGTTCATAACATACGGGCAGGTTCCCTTGTAGGTCGGGCGTGGCCTGCGCTTTTGCTTTGGCGGCTTTGGGAGCTAGACTGGTGCGAAGCGGGAGGACTCGGAATGGCAACGCTGTCCCATATCGATGAGCAGGGCCGGGTACGGATGGTGGACGTCACCGGCAAGGACGTGACCCAGCGCGTGGCGGTGGCCCACGGCGTGGTGAGCATGCGAGCGGAGACACTGGCGGCCATCGCCGAGGGGCAGATCCCCAAGGGCGACGTGCTCACCGTGGCGCGCATCGCCGGGATCATGGCCGCCAAGAAGACGTCCGAACTGATTCCCATGTGCCATCCCCTCAACATCAGCGGAGTGGAGGTCAAGCTGAACCCTCGCCAGGAGCCGCCGTCCGTGGAGATCGAGGCCAGCGTCCGCATCTCCGGCAAGACCGGGGTGGAGATGGAGGCGCTCACCGCGGTCTCGGTGGCGGGGCTCACCATCTACGACATGTGCAAGGCGGTGGACCGGGAAATGACCGTCGGCGAGATCCGCCTCATGCACAAGAGCGGCGGCAAAAGCGGCACCTTCGAGAGGCCATAGAGCGCCTCCCGCCGTCCCGCCAACCCCTCGTCATTCCCGCGGAACAGCCGGCGTCAGAACTCCCGACGCAACCACGTCACGGAACGTCATCCCCGCGAAACAGCCGTGTCAGAACTCCGCTCGGCGACGAACATGATACCACGCCCCGAACCGTCATTCCCGCGGAAGCGGGAATCCAGGGGTGGAGAGGGGTCGGACCGGCGAATTTCCCCCGCACCCCACCTGGATTCCCGCTTCCGCGGGAATGACGACTCGAGGTATCGGGCGGTGTCTCCTCCTAAAGTTCCCACCAAAAGCGCCGAACTATCTCATGAGCGCGGGTACCCGTGCGCCCGTCCGCCGGGATTGCCGGCCCCGGACGGGTGTCCGTCATGGTTCGTCAACCCGGGGTTCATGATGACGCGAATCAACCAATGGCCGCTGGAAGACCGTCCGCGGGAGAAGCTGCTCGAACGGGGCGCGGAGCATCTGACGGAGGCGGAACTGCTCGCGATCCTGCTGGGCACCGGTAGCGCCGGGGAGCAGCAGAGCGCCCTGGATCATGCCCGGCTCCTGTTGATGCATTTCGGCGGACTTCAAGGCATCGACGATGCCTCCGTCGCCGAGCTCACCGGTGTCAAGGGCATGGGGCACGCCAAGGCGGCGCGTCTCAAGGCATGCCTGGAACTGGGACGCCGGCGCGAGGACCTGCGCTGCGAGACGGGGCAGTTGCTCAGCTCGCCGGAGGAGGTGTTCCGCCACTTCCGGCCCCGGTGCATCAACGCCAAGCGCGAATCGTTCTACGTCGTCATGCTCAACAACCGGAACCGCAAGATCCGCGAGGTGAAGATCTCCGAGGGTTCGCTGACCGCCTCCGTCGTGCACCCGCGGGAGGTGTACAACCCGGTGATCCGGGAATCCGCCGCCGGGGTCATCTTCGTCCACAACCATCCCAGCGGCGATCCCTCTCCGAGCCGGGAAGACGTGGAGATCACGCACCGTCTCCGCCAGGTGGGCGAGGTGCTTGGCGTGCGTGTGCACGATCACGTG
This sequence comes from Deltaproteobacteria bacterium, assembly GCA_026712905.1. NCBI lineage: Bacteria > Pseudomonadati > Myxococcota > Myxococcia > Deltaproteobacteria bacterium. The sequence goes on along the minus strand of JAPOPM010000077.1, from coordinate 63,978 downwards.
GTGGTGGGGCACGACCGCTTCTTCAGCTTCAACCGGGAGGGACTTCTGTGACGTGGCTTGACCGCCCACCGCGCGACGGAGTACGTTAACCGGTCTATTTCATTGAGAGACCGGGGTCCGCGCCCACGCACCCTGCATCCTTTGAGGGCATAGACGCGTTCATCCCCAATCGCGTTCAGGGAGGCCGAGCAGCATGTCACAGACCAAGCATTTCTCCACGGATGTCGCCATCATCGGGTCCGGTGGGGCCGGGATGGCCGCGGGCATCGAGGCCCGGGACGCCGGCGCCAGCGCCATCGCCTTCGAGAAGGCGGCGGACCTGGGCGGCGCCGCCATCATCTCCGGCGGCGGCTGCCTCATCGTGGGTACGCCGATCCAGAAGGCCAACGGCATCATCGACACGCCGGACCTGGCCTTCAACGACTGGATCAAGTGGGGCGGGCCCTCGGCCGACGAGGTGTGGGCGCGCTACTACATCGAGCATTCGCTTCATGACCTCTACTTTTGGGCCGAGCGCATGGGCGTCAAGTGGGTGGACATGAAGCAGCAGGAAGGCAACACGGTGTTGCGCTGGACCCGGGCCGAGAGCAGCGGCCTGGGCCTGATGACGCATCTCATCCAGGCCTTTCGCGAACGCGGCGGCGAGATCGTGTCCAACACCGAGATCGTCGAGCTCAAGCGCGACAACGGCCGGGTCACCGGCTTCGTGGGCAAGGACGCGTCGACGGGCGACGAGGTGCGCGTGGACAGCAAGGTGGTGGTGGTGGCCACCGGCGGGTTCAACTCCAACATCGACATGGTGCTGGAGGCCAACCCCAGGCTCAAGGGCGAGCGGGTCATGGAGGGCTCGGGCCGGGGCTCCACAGGAACCGGCCACCGGCTGGTGCGGCAGGCGGGCGGCTACCTCACCCACATGGACCACATCTGGTTCTATGTCTACGCCACGCCGGACTATCGCGATCCCGGTGAGCGGCGCGGCCTGGTCTTCCGACAGGCGCCCGGCTACATTTGGATCAACCAGCAGGGCCGGCGCTTCCACAACGAGGCGTTGTCGGGCGGCAACTCGGCGACGCCCGCGCTCATGGCCCAGGAGCCGCGGCACGCCTGGGCGGTGGTGGACACGCCCATGACCGCCAAGCTGGAGATCGCCGACCCCTATTACCGCGCCGGCGACAAGGTGGACCGGGACAAGGTGCAGGGGTTGCTGGACAACTCGCCGTTCATCAAGAAGGCGGACTCCCTGGAGGAATTGGCCCGGCGCATGGAGGTGGACGTTCCCACCTTCCTCGACAACGTGGAGCGCTACAACCAGGCGTGCGAGCAGGGGCTCGACAAGGAGCCGGAGTTCGGCAAGCCGCTCAAGCTCTCCAAGAAGTTCGACACGGCGCCGTACTACGCGATCCAGATCTTCCCGCTGGCGCGCAAGAACTTCGGCGGGGTCAAGACCGACATCCGCTGCCGCGCGCTGAACAAGCACTTCGAGCCGATTCCGGGCCTTTACGCCGCCGGCGAGGTGGCGGGCATGGCGGGCGGCCACATCAACGGCCGCGCGGGCCTGGAGGGGACCATGCTCGGGCCGTCCATCTTCAGCGGCCGGGTGGCCGGTGGCTGGGCGGCGCAGGAGGCGGGCTGGGGCGACGGGTTCGTCGGCATTCCCAACCGGGACTAGTGGACACGACACTAGGAGTTGGCGTGACGGAACCACAAATCGAGAAGGTCCGGGGCTATTGTGTGCTGTGCACCGCCCACTGCGCCACCGTCGCCACGGTGGAGGACGGACGCGTGACGCGTCTCGACCCCGACTACGACCATCCCAACGGCGGCGCCATCTGCGTCAAGGGCAAGGCCGCCCCGGAGTTGGTCTACAACGGGGAGCGCCTGGACTATCCCTTGCGGCGCACCAACCCCAAGGGAGCGGCGGATCCGGGCTGGCAGCGCGTGAGCTGGGACGAGGCCCTGGACGACATCGCGGCGCGCCTGCTGAACATTCGCGAGCGCTACGGCGCCGAGGCCATCGTCATGGCCCGGGGCACCGCCAGCGGCACCTCGGTGGACGACGTGAGCCAATGGTCCACGCGCCTGCTCAACCGCATCGGCAGTCCCAACGCTCTCTCCACCACCCACGTCTGCAACTGGCACAAGGATACCGTGTTCAGTTACACGTTCGGCGTGCCGCAGCCGTCGCCGGACGTGCTTCACAGCGGCGCCTTTCTCCTGTGGGGCCACAACCCGAGTTCCACGCAATTGATGCTGGCCCAGGACGTCGTCACCGCGCGCAAGCGCGGCATGAAGATCGTCGTGGTGGATCCGCGCCGGGTCGGCCTCGGCAGCCAGGCGGATGTCCTGCTGCAGGTGCGCCCGGGCGCCGACGGGGCGCTGGCCCTGGCCCTCGTCCACGTCATGATCGAGGAGGGACGGTACGACGAGGCCTTCGTGCGCGACTGGACGAACGGCCCGTTCCTGCTGCGCACGGACACCGGAGAGGCTTTGACCGAGGCGGACGTGGCGGCCGGAGGCAGCCCGGACCGCTACATGATCTGGGACGAGACGTCGGAGCGGGCGGCGGCCTGCGATCCGAGGTCTCCGGTGGCTACGGAAGACAACGTGCGTCCGGCGCTGTCGGGAACCTTCAGCGTGACCGGTCGGGACGGCGCCACGCATTCGTGCGAGCCGGCGTTCGCCGCCCTGGCGCGGCTCGCGTCGACCCACGCGCCGGAACGGTCCGAGGGCGTCACCCGGGTCCCCGCGGAGAAGGTCCGCGAGGCGGCCCGCGTCCTCGGCGATAGCCGGCCGGTGAGCATGTTCATGTGGAACGGCATCGGACAGCATACCAACGCGAGCCAGACCAGCCGGGCCGTTTCCATCCTCTACGCGTTGCTGGGTGACATCGACGCGCCCGGGGGTAACCTGATGCTGCCCATGGCGCCGCTTCGCGGGCTGGACGGCAAGGAGTTCCTCCCCGCCGAGGCCGCGGCCAAGCGTATCGGCCGCGACGAGAAACCGCTGGGTCCGCCGGCAACCGTGGGCGCGTGCGCCGCCCACGACGTCTACACCGCCATCCTCGAGGACAGACCGTATCCGGTCCGGGCCTTGATCAACCTGGGCTCCAACACCGTGCTTTCCAACGGAGACCCGGCACGCGGTCGGGACGCCTTGAGCGCCCTGGATCTGGGGGTGGCCACCGAGTTGTTCATGACGCCCACGGCCCAGCTCTGCGACTACGTGCTGCCGGCCACGAGCTTCCTGGAGATGGATCACCTCTGCGGCGGGTTCCGCCACCGCGTGGATGCCCGCACCCACGTCCAGTACCGGCCGAAGGCCGTGGAGCCCCTGGCGGAGCGGCGCTCGGACACCCGGGTGGTGTTCGAGCTGGCCAAGCGCATGGGCTTCGCCGACGATTTCTGGGGCGGCGACGTGGAGGCGGCCTTTGCCTACCAGCTCGAGCCCACCGGCATGACCCTGGGGGAACTCAAGGCGCACCCGGGCGGCGTGACCCTGGAGAGCCCCCGGCGGTACCGGAAATACGCGGATGCCGACGGAGAGGGCCGCCCGAAGGGCTTCAACAATCCGTCCGGCAGGGTGGAGATCTACTCGCACCGCATGGCGCGGCACGGGTTCCCGCCGCTGCCGGAATACCAGGAGCCGGCGGTGAGCCCCACGAGCAGGCCGGACGTCGCCGCCGAGTATCCACTGGTCCTCACCAACGCCAAGTTCACGACGTTCGTCCACAGCCAGCACCGGACGCTGCCGAGCCTGCGCAAAGCGGCGCCGGAGCCAAGCGCCGAGCTCCACCCGGATACGGCAGAAAAGCACGGCGTCGAGCACAAGCAATGGATGGTGGTGGAGAGCCCGAAGGGCGCGGTCAAGGTGCGGGCGAACCTGACCGCGCGGATCATTCCGGGGGTGGTGTGCCTGCAGCACGGCTGGTGGCAGCCCTGCCGGGAATTGGAGCTTCCGGGCCACGATCCCTTCAGCGAGCTCGGTGCCAACCCCAACGGGCTCGTGGACGCGGAGCACCGCGACCCCATCAGCGGCTCGCTGCCGCACCGGTCGTCCCTCTGCAGGGTACGGCCGGCCGACGGCTGAGTTTGCGCCGACGTTTCAAGAAAACGTCATTCCCGCGGAAGCGGCCGTGGCAAAACGTCGCCCGGACAAGAATGGGCACCAACCCCCGAGTCGTCATTCCCGCGGAAGCGGGAATCCAGGGGTGGCGAGACGGAGGAACGCCCCTGTAATGCCCCACCACCGCCCCTGGATTCCCGCTTCCGCGGGAATGACGACTCGATGGGGCTCTGCCTCATCAGTCTTGACACAGCCTGGGAAGCGGGAATCCAGGAGGGGTGGAGACAGAAACGGTTCAGCCGAGACTTCCGGAGGAGAAGAATGGTTCTAGTCCTCAAAAATGAACAACTCGAAGACTTGGTGCCGATGGCGGACGAGATCGACGCCATCGAGCAGGCATATCGGGAGATGGGCGAGGGCGCCGCGGTCAACTCACCCCGCGCGCGGATTCGGGTCCAGGCTCCCGGTAAGAAGCCCGGCTTCCAGTACTACTTCAACAACATCATGGGGCTCGTGCCGGGAATGAAGTCCATGGGGCTCCGCATCGATTCGACCTTCTCCGACGAGGAGGAGGTGGCCGGCACCAAGCGGCGGATCTACCCCGGGGACTACGTGGGCCTCGTCTTCCTGTTCGACATGGAAGACTGCTCGCTGTTGTCCATCATGGACGACCACTACATCTCCATCTTCCGCGTGGGCGCCACCAGCGGCGTGGCGGCCAAACACCTGGCGCGCAAGGACGCCCGGGTCATGGGTCTCGTGGGCTCGGGCGAACAGGCCAAGACCCAGCTCCTAGCCACGTGCGCCGTGCGCCAGCTCGACAAGGTCAAGGTGTTCAGCCCCACCCGGGCCAACCGGGAACGGTTTGCCGAGGAGATGACGGAGAAGGCGGGGGTCGAGATCGTGCCGGTGCACTCGGCCGAAGAAGCGGTGCGCGGCAGCGACATCGTCACCGCCGCCACCAACACCGTGGACCCGGTCATCAACGGCGAGTGGCTGGACAAGGGCGCCTTCGTCAACAGCATCGTGGGCGGCGACAGCTACCTCGCCCGCCACGAGTTGGACGACGCCGTGATCGAGCGCGCCGATCTCATCGTCGTGGGCTTTCGCAGGCAGGTCTTCCTCGACAAGCAGGCCGAGTTGTTCCCCCGCATCGAGCGTGGCCTCATCAAGGAAGAGGACCTTCACGAACTCGGCGAGCTGCTGACCGGCCAGTGCCGCGGCCGCGAGAACGACGACGAGATCATCGTCTTCAAGAACAACACCGGCATGGGCATCCAGTTCGCCGCCACCGCCCGCATCCTCTACGAAGCCGCCCGCAAGCAGGGCATCGGCGTCGAACTTCCTTCCGAGCTGTTCGTCACGGATCGCAAGGGGAAGACCTACTCGCCGTAGGCAGGGGAATTCCAACCGTCGCTCGGACGCCGAACATCGAGGGCCGAAGCGGTACTTGGCCGCGTCTTGGAACCGATTATTCGTTCCCCTGGCGCCTTGTCAACCATACGCGTGCCATTCGCCGCGCTTCTGCTACCTGCTCAGGTGCCATTTCCTTCACTAATTTGTCACGCGCGGCCATCCAGGGCTGCGTGTCACCGGCGGCCGCTAGGTCGAGCCACATGTACGCGAGCGCCAGATCTCGGCCAACCCCGAGTCCTTGAATGTACATAAGACTAAGTTGAAACTGCGCTAGCGCGAATCCCTCTTCAGCGGCCTTACGGTACCATTGGGCGGCCTTGACATAGTCCACGGGTAACCCGTGACCCTTCGAATGCATCAAACCGAGGTTGTATAGCGCGCCGACGTGTCGTTGCTCCGCAGCTATGCGGAACCAGTGAACGGCCTTGGTGTAGTCTCGGGCCACGCCGTGCGCCTTATCATACATCGTTCCAAGGTTGTATTGCGCGCGCGCGTCTCCTTGTTCGGCTGCCGAGCGGTACCAGCGTAGCGCCGCGGCGTAGTCCTGGGGCACTCCGCGCCCCGCATGGTACATGGTTCCGAGTTGGGTCTGCGCCAAGGGAAACCCTTGTTCGGCTGCCGAGTGGTACCAGCGCAGCGCTTCGGCATGATCCTTTTGCGGTCCATGTCCTCGATCGTACATGGTCGCGAGGTTGTACTGCGCGGCCGGATTCCCTTGTTCGGCGGCGGATCGGTACCAGCGCAACGCCGTGTCAAGGTCCTTGGGAATGCCTTGGCCCAACGCGTGCATGGTCGCGAGATTGTACTGTGCTTTCGGGTGGCCTTGCTCCGCAGCAAGTCGGTACCAACGTCTCGCTTGGTCAGCATCCTGCCGTACGCCGCGTCCCTTGAAGTACATGGCGCCGAGGCGGTACTGGGCTTCCGACAAACCCTGTTCGGCGGTTGTGCGGCATGCGTCTACCCGTGCGCTCCAGTCGCTGTTGTTGTCCAGACATACGTTGAGCGGTGTCTCTTGGGGTAGGGTCCTTGTTTGACCGGCGGCGGAGTTGGAGGCCAAGACGATCCAGAGCAGCCCCAGCCCCAGAGTCACAGATGATGAATGCTTCACGCGAAAGTGTTTGGTCATGGCGTTTCTCATCCTCGGTTTTCCGAACATTCGGTGAATGCCTATTGTGTTTGCATCCCTCCTGCGGGAGGGATGCAAACTGTCGACCGACTCCCCTTGCGGTATCGGCAGCCGTGTCCAATGCGTCAGCGACGAACAACCGCACGAACAACACCGTGGACCCGGTCATCAACGGCGAGTGGCTGGACAAGGGCGCCTTCGTCAACAGCATCGTGGGCGGCGACAGCTACCTCGCCCGCCACGAGTTGGACGACGCCGTGATCGAGCGCGCCGATCTCATCGTGGTGGGCTTCCGCAGGCAGGTCTTCCTCGACAAGCAGGCCGCGCTGTTCCCCCGCATCGAGCGCGACCTCATCAAGGAAGAGGACCTGCACGAACCCGGCGAGCTGCTGACCGGCCAGTGCCGCGGCCGCGAGAACGACGACGAGATCATCGTCTTCAAGAACAACACCGGCATGGGCATCCAGTTCGCCGCCACCGCCCGCATCCTCTACGAAGCCGCCCGCAGGCAGGGAATCGGCGTCGAACTTCCTTCCGAGCTGTTCGTCACCGACCGCAAGGGGAAGACCTACTGGCCGTAGAGCGTTTGTGATCCTCTGTGGCGGCGAGTGTTGCGGACGTTCCTTTGAGCCAAGCGGGGTCATTCAGTCGCCGGTTTCGGCCCGTTCGCCCATCAGTCCAGGGGCGCCGCCCGACCGCCCAGATGTTGGGCGAGGAACCGCTCGACTCGCCGAGCGTACTTGAGCTTGTTGGCCGTCTTCCTTATGTGGTGCCGCTCGTCTTGAAGAACGAGGTAATCGAGGGGCGCGCTTCCCTTCCGAAGTTCCACGAGGAGCCGGTCGAAGTGTTCCTTCGGGATTCTCATGTCCTTGGCGCCGTGGAACAGCAACAGGGGACGTTGAATTCGCCGGGCGTGGGTGACCGGTGAGTACTGCTTGAGCTCTTGATAATCGGCCTCATTGTGCGTGTCGCCAGCGAAATGGAGCCACCAAGCCGAGAGACGAGGGTTCCGGCGAGAGCTGTCCACCAGAAGTGTAAGGTCCGTGGGCGCCATGGCGCTGATGCCCGCGGCAAACTTGTAGGGGGTCTGCGCCATGGCCATCAGCGTGGCGTAGCCGCCATAGCTGTGGCCGAAAATGGCGATCCGTTCCGGATCGGCATGGCCCTTGGCGATGGCCCAGTCCACCGCATCGATCAGGTCCTCCTGCATCTTCCTACCGAATTGCCGGCGTCCCCGTTCCAGGAAACTCTTGCCGAAACCCGTTGAGCCTCTGAAGTTCACTTCCAGCACAGCGTAGCCGCGATTAGCGAGAAACTGGGTCTCGGGGTCGAACCCCCAGGAGTCCGACAGCCAGGGACCGCCGTGAACCTTCAGGACCATGGGCAGGCCCTTGCCGTCGGTGCCGTTCGGGAGGGTCAGGTAGCCGGTGATCGGGAGTCCGTCGCGTGCCTGGAAACGCACGGGTTGTGTTTCGGAGAGGATATCTGCGTGTTTGCGTAGCGGGTGTTCGGCCAGGATCTCCTTAGCTCCCGTTGACCGATCTACAAAGTAGGTGGCGGTTCCCTGGCGGTCGGATTCAGCATGGACTATGAGCCGGGTATGGTCGAGACTGCCACTGGAGAAATTATGCAAAACGGGGGCTGTCCCCAAGAGCCGCCTGAAATCCTCTTGCAACTCCCGGTCGAAGAAAAAATAAGACGGAAGGGGATCGAAGTACAGGACACTTGACACCTCGTAGCGACGGACGTCCGCCCAAAATTTCGTCGTGTCCACGTCCGGCGCCTCGAATATTACCTTCTGTTCCCCAGTGTTCAGGTTGAGTTCGATGACCGCAAGTTTGTCTCTGTTGGCGTTGGTCAGCATGTGTACCCTAGCGCCGTCTTCCGGCAGGTTGTGGACGGGAATGATCGTATCCCTGAACGTGCCGGTCAGCAGGGTCGTCCAGCCGGTGTCTCCAGGGCTTGCCTGGAGCTTCCAAGCGCCGTCTGCGACTGACTGCACTCGCCCCACCACCGAGCCGGTCCGACTGATCAGCCAGTACGCCGTCTCCCCGAGATTCGTGGCCCGCAGGTCGTAGTGGCCGGTTTCGATATTGATCTCGTAGAGGTCGTACATGTCGTGTTGTCGGCGGTTCATCCGCACCAATACGGACCCGGGTGTCTCCAGCAAGGCGAGATGCCAGTCGACATTGACGCCCTCGAACGGCGTGATGTCGCGAGCATCGCTTTGCGGCGAGTCGGTATCAGCCGCAAAAAGATGCACGTTAAAGTGTTTGTCTACGGCACGGCGAAAAGTCACGTGTCTGTTGTCGAGAGCCCACTGAAACCCTGGAACGTGTTTGAGCAGGCGCATGAAGTAGGTGTGGCCGGTGCCAAGTACGCGAATGTGTAGCTTGGGTTCGCCGTTGATTCGTTCAAACCACGCCAGTCGTTCTCCGTCGGGAGACAATTGGTGTCCCCAGCGTTGGGGTCGGTAAGTGTAGAACTCTTCGGCGGCAAGAAGCATTGGAGGTTGGGTGGCGCGGGGGGATGAATGGGTTGACGTATCGGCAGCCGTGTCGGCGTTTCCGCAAAGCGCGAGAAGCGGAAAAATCACATAGAAAAGACGTTGGAGGTGTTTCGTGAATACCGACGCCATCTTCATACCCTCCATGTAATTACGATGGGATCTGTCGAAGCCAGTGAACGACGGCTCGGTCATGACGACTTCGCCTTTGCTCGCGATTTGAAGCGACGACATAGCAAAAGAGTCATCGCCATACCGGTTAGGAGAATCATCGAATGAAGCGTGGTTTCTGGCCATGAATCATCCCCAAAATCAGGAAGGACTAGGGGAAGAGAAACATAAACCGACAGGAAGAAGATCAGAAGAGCCGTGAGTAACCCGAAGATGGACTCCGGGAAATTGAGTTTTGTGCCGTACGCAAACCAAAGAATAGGAACAAGACCAAATTCAACATGCCAAGTCGAGAAAAAGGAATCGAGGTAAAGCTCGTCCAACAGGAAGAGAGCGGCGAGGATCAGCGCGCCCAGCAGGTAACAAGCCGTGAACACAAGCGGTTGAATCGTCATGAATGCCTCTGTTTCATAGTGGCCGTGTTGATGGGTTGGAAGGGCCAGATCAGTCATGCGCCCACTGACGGCGAGCCATCATGACTGATCTGGCAGAGGGACGGTTACTTTCCGTCACCGTCGAGGTCGATGGACGTACAGGTTGAGACGACCGCCGTACCTGCAGTGAGCGCAACACCACCTCCGGCAGCAGCCCCGAGAAGCGGATTGGCAGTTGCAACCGTGGTGACGGTGGCGGTGCTCGTGGCCAGTACGGCGGTGGCGGCGCCACCTGCCGCGAGGCATGCACCTTGAAGGGCCACCTCAGCTATGGTGCTTCCTATGCCGGGCGTGTCGTCATCCCCTGCCCCTGAATCGTCGTGGTCCCCTGACCCGTGGTCGCCGGTATCATCGCTATTGGCGCCGGTGCTGTCGCATGAACACGAACAACTGCACGAACACGTGCACGAGCACCCGCACGAACCACATCCACCGTCGCCGCAGCCGCACCCACACCCATCGACCTCCAGGTCGAGGCCGTCGTGTTCGGGATCCAGGATCCATGGGATCACGACGGACCGTTTCTCTTCGGAATAGGCTAACATTTCCATTCTGTACTCCTCCTTCTGGAATTTTGAAAGCGGGTGTTTCCGCCCTCACAGTTTTAATCGCCGGGCGGAAACCGGACTTTAGGAAGAGATCGCGTTTTTTCTGAAGATGGATGGACCGTGGTTCACGAAACAGCCGGAGCCCAGTCCGGCTTCACCGGCCTTCGCACCAGCAGCGTCACCCCGGCGCAGATGACCTGCACGGCGATGAAGAGGACCAGCGACAGGTCGTAGTTGCCGGTGTAGTCGTAGAGGTAGCCGAAGAACGGGGCGCCGATGGCGGCGCAGAGGAGGAGGATGGGGAGGCTGAGGCCGCGGACGGTGCCGAGGGAGATGCGTCCGAAGTAGTTGGCCCACATGACTTCCTGGAGCACGTGGGCGCCGCCGAGGCCGGAGCCGTAGAGGAAGAAGGCGACGTACAGCCACATGAGGCCGCCGGTGTTCATGGCCACCACCAGGCCCACGGCCTGGACCACGAACATGAGCGCCGTGGCCCGGCGCACGCTGACCCGCTCGCTGATGAAGCCCCACAGGAGGCCGGAGCCAAGTTGGGTGGCGGCCATGACCGTGGCCACCGATGCCGCCGCCACCATGGAGTGGCCCAGGTCCGAGATGTAGGCGAGCACGTGCAGGTTGAAGCCGGCGATGCCGATGTCGACGGTGCTGAAGATGAAGGTGATGAGCCAGAACGTCGGCGTGTGCAGGGCTTCCCGGCGGGTCCAGGTGACGTCCTCGGGGGCCGGGCCAGGGGGCCGTGAGGCGCCCCGGTCCGGCGCCGCGGCATAGTCGGGGTCGCCGTCGGGACGCAGCCCCATGTCCTCGGGGCTCCGGCGCATCCACAGCGCCGCCGGGATCAGCGCGAGGACCACCACGAGCCCGCCGAAAAGCACCCACACCGAACGCCAGCCGATGACCGTCATGAGGTAGGCGACGGCGAGGGCGATGGTGGTCTTGGAAACGCCCTGGCCGACGTGGGCGATGGCCAGGGCCCGGCCGCGCCGGCGTATGAACCAGCGGGAGATGGCGACGTTGACCACGAAATAGCAGACGAAGGCGTGACCGATGGACACCAGGGCGACGCGCACGGCCGCGAACTCCCAGAAGTTCCGGGCGTAGCCCAGCAGCACGAAGCCGGCCACCGAGATGATCGAGCCGATGACCATGAGACGGCGCGCGCCGTGGCGGTCCAGCAACGAGCCGATCCACGGCGTCACCGCGGCGTAGGCCACCAGCTCGACGGAGCGCATCAGCGAGAACGTGCCCCGGGAGACCCGCATCTCGGCGGTGATGGCCTTGAGCATGACGCCCAGGGTGCTGGAGAGGTAGAAGGCGCACGCCACCTGCACGAGAAAGCCGGTGGCGACGATGTACCAGCCGTAGAAAACCCTGGGTCTGGCCGATGTCTGCATGCTCACGCCGCCGCTTCGACTCCAGCCGGCGGCCGCGGGCTCCGTATCGTCAGCGTGAGCACCGACGAGACCAGCAGCATGCCGATGAACATGTAGAACGAGATCGTGTAGGAGCCGGTGTAGTCATTCACGAAACCGAAGAACGGCGGGCCGCAGACGCCGCACAGCAGGATGATCTGCAGGGCGGCGCCGCGGACCGTGCCCAGCGAGACCCGGCCGAAGTAGTTGGCCCACATGACCTCCTCCAGCACCTGGGCGCCGCCGAGGCCCAATCCGTAGAAGAAGAACCCGAGGTAGATCGTCGAGAGGTCCTGCGCGTTCGCCGCCACGTACAGACCGGCGGCCTCCACCAGGAACAGGAACGAGACGACCTTGCGGACGGTGACGCGCTCGCCGACGAAGCCCCACAGCAGTCCGGAGGACGCTTGCGTCCCGGCGATTACGGTCATGGTCAGGGCGGCCGGGACGCCGCCGAATCCCAGGTCCGAGACGTAGGAGACGACGTGGAGGTTGAGACCGGTGATGCCGATGTCCACCATGCCGAATGCCAGGATGATCAACCAGAAGGTGGACGTGCGCCGCACCTCGCGTCGCGTCCAGCGAACTTCGGGTTCCGGCCCGTCCTCGGTGCCGGCCGCCCGCTCCTGCACACGACCCGCCGCCCCCGGGGCCTTCCGGGGGGGAGCGCCGTCCGGATGAAGCCCCATGTCCTCCGGGCTCCGGCGCATGAGGATCGCCACCGGGATGACCGCGAGCACCACCACGAGCGCGCCGAACAGGGTCCATACCTGGCGCCACGCGATGAACGTCAGCAGCCAGCCCACCACCGCCGAGATGACTATCTTGGCGATGCCGTGCCCCAGGTGGGAGATGGCCAGGGCTCGTCCGCGCATGCGCACGAACCACCGGGCCACGGTGACGTTCACCACGAAGTAGCACACCAGCGCATGGCCCACGGCCATCAGGGTCAGGCGCACCGACGCGAACTGAAAGAAGGAACCCACCTGCCCCAGCAGCAGAAACCCGATGGCCGAGAGGATCGCGCCGGCGACCATCATGCGCCGCGGTCCGTATTGGTCGAGCTTGGCCCCGATCCACGGCGCCATGCCGGCGTACAGCAGGTGTTCGCCCGAACGCAGGAGGGAGAAAATGCCCCGGGAGACACCGAGGTCGGTGGTGATCGGCTTCAGGAAGACGCTGAGGGTGCTGGAGAGGAAGAAGGCACAGGAGATGTTGGCCAGGAAGCCGGCGCCGACGATGTACCAGCCATAGAAGAGGCGTGGTTTCGTGGCGGGATGCGTGGAATCAGCGGTCACGGTGCATGCATCTTTCCTCGGCGTGCGTGAAATGGCCGGTGCGACAGCGGCCGGTGCGGCAGTGGCCAATGCGGCATTGGCCGGCGCGGGCGCGGGTGGCTCAAGGGAGTTTACTAGGCAATCGCCTCCCCGGAGTCAATCACCGCTTCAGGTGCCCGGGGGGCTGTCCGCCCACAGTCGCTGGTCGAAACGGCGCATCCAGTCGAGGCCGGTGATCCAGACCGCCACCACCGAGGAGATCAGGAGCCCGTTGGCGACGTTGAACGAGGCGGCGTAGTCGCCCGTGAGATCGTGCAGCGCACCGCCCAGCCACGCGCCGGTGGCGCCGCCGAATCCCACGCTCGCCACCGAGAGGCCGAAGATGGTGCCGAAGCCCCGGCCGGCGAAGATGTCGGCGGTGATCGCCGAGAGGATCACGGCGCGGGAGCCGAAGGCGATGCCGAAGCCGCCGACGTAAACGTAAAGCAGCCAAGGTTGCGCCGTGTCCGTGGCCAGGGTGAGGGCCGTGACGCCGACCGCCGCGCACACGATGTTGAGGGTGTAGGCCGCCCGCTTGGTGAAGGCGTCGGCGATGTAGCCGAAGGTCACCCGGCCGGCGGCGCTGACGAACGCCATCACGCCGAAGACGCCGGCGGCCCAGATGTGGCCATACCCGATGTCCACCACGTGGGCGACCTGATGGGTAATGACCAGCACCGTGCCGACGGAACCCAACAGCCGCGAGATGAACAGGCTCCAGAACTGGATGCTCCTCAACGCCAGGCGCACCGACCACTGGCCGGCCGGGGTGCCGCCGCCGCTTCCCGCCGGCGTATGCGCGTCGTGGGGGCTGGGGCGGTAGGTGCTCCACACCAGCGGCACCACGGCGATGAGGATGGCCGCCGCCAGCGCCTGGAACACCCGCGGCCAGCCCCACAGGGAGATCAGCCACTGGCTCAGGGGCGAAAGGATGAGGGTTCCCACTCCCACGGCTCCGTAGACGATGCCCAGCACCAGTCCCCGGCGCGTGGGAAACCAGTCCGCCACCACCAGCACGTGGGGCACCACGCCGCTGGCCGCGAACCCCAGCGACATCACCACCCCGAAGTAGAGATAGAGCTCCCAGGGGGTGCTCACCTGGCTGCAGAGGACCAGGCCCACAGCCAGGAGGACGCCGCCCGCGGCCACGACCCGCCGCGGCCCCAGGCGGTCGGTGAGCCGTCCGATGAAGGGCGACACCAGGGCATCCATGATCAGGCTCGCGGACTGAAGCCCGGCGGTCACCCCGCGGCTCCACTGGAACGTATCGAGGAGCGCCACGAAAAAGACGGCGAAGGACGTGTGCAGGCCGCGGACGAAGCCGAAGGTCAATGAGGCGGCGCCTGCGACGATCCAGGATGGGTCGGGTTTCCGCAGCATGAAGGCTCTCACGGTGCTGCCGCGTCCGGGGCGTCCGGCGCCGATCCGGGTTTCCGCGGAGGGCGCAGCAGCAGGACCAGGAACGCCGAGACCAGCAGGCCGGCGATGAAGGAGCTGAAGGACAGGAAGTAGCTGCCCGTGTAGTCGTAGAAAAAGCCGAAGAAGGGGGGGCCGGCGGTGGTGAACACGCGCGTGATCAGGAAGCCCAGTCCGCGCACCCGCCCTAGCGAGATGCGGCCGAAGTAGCTGGCCCACAGGAGCTCGCGGATCACCAAGCTTCCCCCGAGGCCGAACCCGTACAGGAGGAACCCCAGGTACACCGCGGTGATGCCCCCGGCGGACATTGCCAGGCCCAGTCCGCACGCCTGCACCACGAATTGGGCGAAGGCTGCCTTGCGCACGTCGATGCGGTCCGCGGTGAGGCCCCAGAACAGCGTCGCTCCCATCTGCGTCAAGGCCATCATGCCCATGACCGTCGCGGCCACCTCGGGCGAGTAGCCGATGTCCGTGATGTAGGGATAGACGTGGAGGTTCAACCCGATGATGCCGACGCTGACGATGCCGAAGGAGAGGACCAGCAGCCAGAAGGTGCTGGTGTGGACGGCTTCCTTGCGCGTCCACGGGATGTCCACGGACGGCGCCGGCGGGCTCTGCCGTTCCGGTGTCCGCCCGCGGGAAGGCTCGTAAGGGGCGAAGGCGCCGTCCGGCAGAAGCCCCATGTCCTCGGGACTGCGCCGGACCATCAGGAACGCGGGCAGCACGACCATCGCCCAGGTGAGGAGACCGAAAACGAGCCAGGTGTGGCGCCACCCCACCAGCGCGAAGAGCCACACGGCGAGGAGCGGCATGGTCGACTTGGCGATGCCGTTGCCGGTGTTGGCGATGGAGATGGCGCGGCCGCGCCTGCGCACGAACCAGCGCGAGATCATCACGTTGACCACCATGTAGCTGATGAGGGTGTCGCCCATGGTGACCGGTAGCCAGCGTATGACCATGAACTGCCAGAACTGTTGCACCTGGCTCAGCAGGACGAAGCCCGCCCCTCCCACCAGCGCGCCCGTGATGATGAGCCAGCGTGCCCCGTAACGGTCGATGAGGGGTCCGACCAGGGCGGCCACCACCGAGGACAGCATGACCTCGCCGCTGCGGATGAACGAGAACATGCCCCGGGAGATCCCGAACTCCGTGGTCAGGGGCTTGAGAAAGACGCTGAGGGTGCTGGAAAGGGCAAAGGAAGAGCCAAGGTAGCAAATGAAGCCGACGCCGACGATGTACCAGCCGTAGAAGATCTTGCGCGTCACGATATGGAGGAGTTCTTCGGAAGCCTTTGAAACGGATAGTTCCCCTTTACTGGTGCGCCGGGGATATGGCAAACGGCCTACCCGTGCTCGTCCGGCGTACCGCTCACGCAAGCGGGCCGCCGCGCAATGTACAGTCCACGAAAAAGTGCATGGTTCGAGGCGAAAATATGGAGAGAATTTCTTGACTTGGGAAGGGTGGCGCTTTACCCTTTAACTGAGAACAAATAGTAGGAAAAAGAAAAGGGAACCGGCCCTAGTCTAATGGGAAGGACGGTACCGGAGATGAAGCAAGAAACGCAAATAACCGAGGTTGCCGGCAAGGCCACGGAGCCCCGCGAACAGCCGCGGGAACGCTTGACGGCGGAAGCATTCGATGCGGTCACGCTGTTCGATGCCGACGGCGTGGACGCCGCACAGTACGCGGAGACCACCCAGCGGAAGACGCCGCTGGAGCCGGAGAAGCTGCTGCTGCTGGCTCTGCTGGAAGACGCCCTCTCCTGCTACCGGAAGTACCTTTTCGCCCGGACCGCCAAGAGGCAAACGGAGTTCCGGGAAGCCGAGGAATGGATCTTCGACACGGAGGACACCGGTTTCGTCTCTTTCGAGAACGTCTGCGGGATTCTGGGAATCGAGCCCAGCTACCTGCGCCGGGGCCTTCGGGAGTGGAAGGCGGAGAAGGTCGCGGCGCGCGCCAGCGCGATGGGCGAAGCTGCCTGACACACGCCGCCGGCGGCGGCCGCGCGACCGTTACCGCCCGGATTTCTTGAACTCCGTGCGCAGTTCCGAAGCGAGCCGCCCCAGCCGGTAGGTCTCCCAGTCGATGAACTTGGCGTAACCCGCCAATCGCGGGTGCACGCTTCGGATTTCACGCCACATTTTCTGCGTAATCTCCCGGTAGTCGGGATGCCCCTGGGGCAGCGTCCGCAGCTCGCCGACGTGCACCGCCTCCCGCAGATTCATCTTCATGTACCAGCGCACCCGATAGGCGAACGGCACCACGTACTGGGCTTCGCGCGGATGGTCCGCGTGAATGCGGTCGTGGCCCTCCGCCGCCCGCTCCATGCAGCGCCGGTACTCGTCGCCGAAGCCGGCCTCGACGATCGCGGGCGGCGTGTCGTAGCCGTGCGCCGTGGTGAAGTCCTGGCGTTCCTGGCTCAGCA
This sequence comes from Deltaproteobacteria bacterium, assembly GCA_026712905.1. NCBI lineage: Bacteria > Pseudomonadati > Myxococcota > Myxococcia > Deltaproteobacteria bacterium. The sequence goes on along the minus strand of JAPOPM010000077.1, from coordinate 47,131 downwards.
GCCGGTGCCGTTGCAGGTCCCGGTAGATGCCCAGGTTGCCGGTGATGTCGAAGGTGTAGAACACCTGTTCCAGCGCGCGTCCGGGTTTCTCGCGCCGGTGCCCGCGGCCCTTCATGTAGGCGTCGAGCACCGCCTGCCGCCGCTCCTCCGGCATGTCCGCCGCCAGCTCGCGCAACCGTGACAGGGGCTGGCGCGTGTGCGGGTACAGGATGGCGGCGATGACCCGCTCCTCCGCCTGGTCGTCGTAGTCGACGAGTGTCACGTCCTCGGCCGGCAGCGCGGCTTCCGTCACCAGCTCCTGGGCCAACGCGCGCGTCCGGGTGAAGGTCTCCGACAGGTAGGCGCTGGCCCGCGCCCGCTTGACGAACGACGGGATGAGCGCGTCGAGCTCCCCGCGCATGGCGGATCCGAGGCCGCGCAGCTCGGCGAGGTCGCTGGAGTAGCACTTCGACAGCAGGTACTCGTACGCCTGTCCCACGCCGAAGAGCCCGACGTTGGTGCGGGTGGCCGCCGGCAGATAACCCCGCAGGATGTCGCACGCCTGGGCGCGCACGGTGGAGCGGTACGCGCTCTCGGCCCACTTGGCCAGCTTCTCGTCCTTTCGCGCCTCGGCGTAGGTGATGGGGTCGCCGGTCCGCGGGTTGCGCAGCGCCATCTCCTCGAGCGGCAGGGACCTGCGCACGTGCGCGATCACGGGTTCCATCTGGCGCGAGTACGTGTCGAACAGAAGCTCCATGAGCTCCAGGTAGTCGCGCCGGTGCGGCGAGGCATTCAGGGTCGGCTCGACATAATACAGGTAGCGGCCGGAAGCGTCCTTGCGGTCGAAGCGCACGTAGCGGGTGGACTTCTCCAGCGGCGCCATGCCGATGCGCGCGTCCTCCAGGACCTTGGCCGCCACGTTGGAGATGTCTTCGCAGGCGACGTGGGCGCCGCCGAGCTGCGCCACCGAGTCGTCGCCGTAGCCCACGAGCACCCGGTCGTAGAAGGCGCGGGCGCGTTGCACCGCCGGGTCGTCCGGTCCCGCGGACGCGGGCGTGCCGAGTGCGGGGGAGAGGTCGGCGTCGCCGAGGAACTCGTCCAGGAACGTGCGCCGGAGGTCCCGGGCCGAGCGGCTGTAGCGGGAGAACAGCGCGCCGGACACCTCCTGTGGCAGGCGCAGGCCGAAGACCGGCCGGTCCACGTTGGTGAAGAAGGGCGCGAGCCGCTCGCGCTCAGCGGGACTGAAGGGTTCCATAGGGCCTTGGTTCGAGAGATGTAGACCGAGTCCACAGGTGAAATCCAATCAGCCACAAAATGCAAGCGAAGTGGCCAAGAGAAAATGCTAAGCTTCGTTGTGCGCGGCGCGGATCATCTGGCACACTTGAGAAAAGGAGCTCACGCCACAAGGAGTCCACCGTCCATGAGCGACGCCCATCTCGACGAGTTGTCCATCAACACCATCCGCACCCTGTCCATCGACGGGGTCCAGCAGGCCAACTCCGGGCATCCGGGCACGCCCATGGCCATGGCGCCGGTGGCCTACTGCCTGTGGCAGCGCTTCCTTCGCTTCGATCCCGACGATCCCATCTGGCCCAACCGGGACCGCTTCGTGCTGTCCGCGGGGCACGCCTCCATGCTCCTCTATTCGCTGCTGCACCTGACCGGGGTCAAGGCGGTGAGCAAGGACTACGAGACGCTGGGCGACCTGTCGGTGCCGCTGGAGGCGTTGCAGCAGTTCCGCCAGTTGGACAGCCGCTGCCCGGGCCATCCGGAGTACCGCTGGACCTCGGGCGTGGAGACCACCACCGGCCCCCTGGGACAGGGCGTTGCCACCAGCGTGGGCATGGCCCTCGCCGGAAGCTGGATGGCCGCGCGCTACAACCAGCCGGGTTTCGACGACCTCATCGACTTCGACGTATTCGCCCTGTGCGGCGACGGCTGCATGATGGAGGGGGTGTGCAACGAAGCCGCCTCCCTCGCCGCGCACCTCAAGCTCTCCAAGCTGTGCTGGATCTACGACAACAACCGCATCACCATCGAGGGGCACACCGCCCTGGCCTTCTCCGACGACGTCGCCACGCGCTTCCTGGGGTACGGGTGGAACGTCGTGCGCGTGGGCGACGCCAATGACCTGGAGATGCTGGAGCGGGCGTTCCGCACCTTCCACGACACCACCGACCGGCCCACCCTGGTCATCGTCGACAGCCACATCGGCTACGGCTCGCCCAACAAGCAGGACACCAGCGGCGCCCACGGCGAGCCGCTGGGAGAGGAGGAGGTGAAGCTCACCAAGAGGCGCTACGGCTGGCCGGAGGACGCGCGCTTCCACGTCCCCGACGGCGTGCGCGAGCACTTCCGGACGGGCATGGGAGAACGCGGCAAGGCCTTGCGGGACGCCTGGTTCGCGCGCATCGACGACTACCGGGAGCGCTACCCGGAGCTGGCGGACGAGCTTTACCGGATGCAGCACCGCCAGCTTCCCGACGGCTGGGACCGGGACCTGCCGGAGTTCCCCGCGGACCCCAAGGGCTTGGCCGGCCGCGACGCCTCGGGCAAGGTGCTGAACGCGCTGGCGCGGAGCGTGCCGTGGCTCATGGGCGGCGCCGCGGACCTGGCGCCGTCCACCAAGACGCGCCTCACCTTCGACGGCGCCGGCGACTTCTCGGCCGAGAACCCCGCCGGGCGCAACCTTCACTTCGGCGTCCGTGAGCACGCCATGGCGTCGGTCATGAACGGCATGGCGCTGATCAAGGTGCGCGCCTTCGGCTCGGGCTTCCTGATCTTCAGCGACTACGCCCGCGGCGCCATCCGGCTGAGCGCGCTCATGGAGCTGCCGGTGGTCCACGTCTTCACCCACGACTCCATCGGAGTGGGGGAGGACGGGCCGACGCACCAGCCGGTGGAGCACCTGGCTTCGCTGCGGGCGGTGCCCGGCCTGATGGTGCTGCGCCCGGGCGACGCCAACGAGGTGACCGCGGCCTGGAAGGTCATCATGGAGCGGCACCACGAGCCCGCGGTGCTGGTGCTGACGCGCCAGGCGCTGCCGACCCTGGACCGCACCCGCTACGCCTCGGCCGACGGCGTGGCCCGGGGCGCCTACGTGCTCGCCGACGCGCCCGACGGCCAGCCCGAGGTGCTGCTGCTGGCCACCGGCAGCGAGGTGCCGCTGTGCGTGGAAGCCTACGAGACCCTGACCGCGGAAGGCGTCAAGGCGCGGGTGGTGAGCATGCCTTGCTGGGAACTGTTCGACGACCAGGACGAGGACTACCGCGACAGCGTGATCCCGCCGGAGGTCACGGCGCGGGTGTCGGTGGAGCAGGCGTCGGTGTTCGGCTGGAGCAAGTACACCGGCCTCACCGGGCACCAGATCGGCATGCGTTCCTTCGGCGCCTCGGCGCCGCTCAAGGACCTGCAGAAGAAGTTCGGTTTCACCGCCGCGGACGTGGTCGCCGCGGCCAAGGCGCAGCTCGCACGGAGGAAAGCATGAACCCGTTGAAAGACCTGAACGAACACGGCCAGTCCGTCTGGCTCGACTTCATCCAGCGGAAGCTGCTCACCGGCGGCGAGCTGCGGCGCCTGGTGGACGAGGACGGCCTCAAGGGGGTCACCTCCAATCCGGCCATCTTCGAGAAAGCCATCGCCGACAGCGACGACTACGACGACCTCATCGCGCGGCTCGGGGCCGACGGTGCGGCCGAGTCCAAGGCGGTCTACGAGGCCATCGCCACCCGCGACATCCAGGAGGCTGCGGACGTGCTGCGGACCGTGTACGACGAGACCGACGGCCGCGACGGCTACGTCAGCCTGGAGGTGTCGCCCTATCTGGCCCACGATACGGAGGGGACGGTGGCCGAAGCCCGGCGGCTGTGGAGCACCGTGGCGCGCGACAACCTGATGATCAAGGTACCCGGCACCGCCGCCGGGGTGCCGGCCATCGAGCGCCTGATCGGCGAGGGCATCAGCGTCAACGTGACCCTGCTCTTCGCCCGGGAAGCCTACGAGCAGGTGGCCCAGGCCTACATCCGGGGGTTGGCCAAGGCCGCCGCCGACGGCCGCGACGTGGCGCGCATCGCCAGCGTCGCGAGCTTCTTCATCTCGCGCATCGATTCGCTGGTGGACGACACCCTCACGAAGCGCATCGAGGCCGCCGCCGACGACCAGGAGAAGGAACGTCTGCGCGTCCTCATGGGCAAGGTGGCCATCGCCAACGCCAAGGTCACGTACAAGCGCTACAAGGAGATCCTCCAGGGCGAGGGCTGGCAGGCGTTGTCGGGCAAGGGCGCCCGGCCCCAGCGGCTCCTCTGGGCCAGCACCAGCACCAAGAACCCGGATTATCCCGACGTGCTGTACGTCGACGAACTCATCGGCAAGGACACGGTCAACACCATTCCGCCCGCCACGCTGGACGCGTTCCGGGACCACGGCAAGGCGCGGACGAGCCTGGAGGAGGACGTGGAGGGCGCGGCCGAGACCATGGCGGCGCTGGAGGCAGCGGGCGTGTCCATGAAGGAAGTGACGGACAAGCTCCTGGAGGACGGGGTGCGGCTCTTCTCCGAGGCGTTCGACAAGCTGCTCGCGGCGGTCGAGGCGGAATGCCGGAAGGCGGCGGACCGCGGCGGCGCTTCGTCCTGAACCATCGAGGCGTGAGGAGCCCGCGCAGGTCCGAGGCACACATGAGCGCAATCGAGATACTCCCTTCCGTCCTGTCCGCGGATTTCCGCGCTCTCGGGCAGCAGATCGCCGAGGTGGACGAGGCCGGCGCCGACGGCATCCACGTGGACGTCATGGACGGCCGCTTCGTGCCCAACATCACCATCGGGCCGCTCATCGTCGAGGCGGCGCGCCGCAGCACCGACTTGCCCCTGGACGTGCACCTGATGATCGTCGAGCCGGAGCGCTACCTGGAAGACTTCGCCAAGGCCGGGGCCGACACCCTGCTGGTGCACCAGGAGGCCTGCCCGCATCTCCACGGCACCGTGCAGCAGATCAAGTCCCTGGGCAAGAAGGCCGGCGTGGTGCTCAACCCGGCCACCCCGCTGGCCACCCTGGACGGCATCCTGCCGGACCTGGACCAGGTCCTGCTCATGAGCGTGAACCCGGGTTTCGGCGGCCAGAGCTTCATCGAGAGCAGCGTGGACAAGCTGCGCCGCCTCCGGCGCATGCTCGACGAGCGCGGCCTGGAGATCGCCGTGGAGATCGACGGCGGCATCGGCCCGGACAACGCCGCTCGGGTCGTGGGCGCCGGAGCCCGACTGCTGGTGGCCGGCTCCTCCGTCTACAAGGCGCCGGGGGGCGCCGCCGAAGGCGTCAGGCGCCTGCGGGCGAGCGTCCCCGCGGAGTCGTAGCTCTTCTCCGTTGGTCAGGGCGGCAGCAGCACGTCGAGCCGCCGTTCCGCTCCGGGTTCCACCACCACCCGCCGCGACGCCTCTCCCAGCCGTTCGTGCCAGAAACGCGCCTCGTAGGTCCCCGGCGGGATTCCCTCGATCGCGTAACGGCCGCGCGAGTCGGTCACGGCGAAGAACGGGTTGGGCGAGACCACGATGTAGGCGCTCATCCAGGCGTGGTGCAGCTCGCAGATGATCTTCAGGAGGCCGGGCCGGCTCAGGGTGCGCTTGACCCGGCGCCACCAGGGCAGGCCGTCGTTGAACACGGTGCGCCGGCCGAGGCGCGCGTGCGCGTCGTGGAGGATGGGGTCGCTGTTCAGGAGGAGCAGGGTGCTGCCAACCTGGGCCGCCTGCACGTGGGGAGCGAAGCGGCAGCCGACGTTGTCGAGCTGGATGGCGCCGGGTGGCCGCGCGTGTCCCTGTAGACCCGTTCCGCTCAGGGTCACGACGACGTTCTTCAGGCCGCCCGCGGGGTCGATGACGAGGCTCGGGTCGGGCACGCCGGAGCCGCAGAATGCCTGTTCCTTGTAGACGCGCAACACGCCGGGCGGCGGCGCGCTTCCGCCGAAGCGCAGGGTGCCGGCGAGGGTGCCGGCGTTGCCCGAAAGGCGGTGAGGCGCGGAGACGCGGGATTCAGCGGGGTTCACCGCTTGGCCCGCGGCCGGTGATGCGGCGGTCAGCATGAAACATGCGAGGACCAGCCGAAGGAATCGTCGCCCAAGCGGATACTGTCCTGGTCGCCGGCAGAGGCCCACTGACGACGGCGTGGTGGTCATGATGGTCGAGGGCCGGGACGGCGGGCATTCCGGTGGGAGAAAGCAGAAACGGGAAGACCCGATTGGGCCTTCCCGTTTCCCGGATGACTTGCCGTAGTGTGCCGGCCTCCTCACGGAGGCGCTCAAGCGGCCCTGCGGAGCGTTCCGCCGGCGCCGGCTACAGCGCGTGGCCGCTCGACTGGACTTCCGGGTTGACCAGCTCCACGGCCGGCTTGTCCTCGTCGAGCAGACCCCAGCTCTTGATCCAGGCAGCGGTCCGCTCCAGTTCGTCCGCGGGAATCGGCGCCGGATCCACCACCACGAGGCGGCTCTCGCGCAGGTCGTCGACGGTCAGCGCGGCGATCTCGGGATCGTCCTTGTGGTAGTCGATGAAGTACTGCAGGTACTTTCTCTTGTCGGCGTTGACCCGGCGTACGGCCTCGCACACGGCGCGGTTGAACTTGGCGTAGGTCTCGGCGTCCACGGAGTCCGCGGCGACCTCGGTGCCGTGGAGCGAGGCGGCCGCGACGATACGGCAGCCCTTCTTCTCCGCCAGCGTCAGGTACGGCTCGGTCAGCGTGGTGGCCTCGATCTCGCCCTTCATCACCGATTCCAGGCGGTAGCGCGAGCCGCGCGGCGCCTGGCAGAGGTTGATCTGGTCGCGGGTGAGGAAGCCCTCGAGCATGTGCATGGCCAGGTAGTGGGTGCCGAAGTAGAACGGCACGCCCACGAGGCGGTTGGCGAGCTGCTGGGCGGTCTGCACCGGCGAGTCGGGCCGCACCACGAGTCCGGAATACGCGATGATGGAGCGGCGGCCGATCTGCCGGCCGTTGTCGACCGCGGAATCCTGCACGCGGCAGTAGTTGCCCCACTCACACGCGTTGTACATGTCGGCCTTGCCCTGTTCGAAGAGCATGCCGTGGCTCGCGTGGGGGTTCGCGTCCTTGGGATTGGTGAGGTCGGTGTGGGTCCGCATGTCGCCGGTCCCTCTGTCGGCGAACTCGACCTGAATGCCTTCCTTCTCGAACAGTCCTTCGTTGTAGGCCACCAACTCACACAGCCCTTGAAACGGCGCGGTGCTTTCCAGAACCAGCTTCTTCATCGTTCCTCTCCTTTATCTTAGTTTTCTTGGGGGGTTACGATCAATCATCGTTCGTTTGATGATGCCATACCACAAGTCCGGCCCGGATCGCAAGAAGAGGGATGTCAGGGATTTGACGGGAGAGTTGTCTCCCAAAAGCCTACGTGCCACACTCCCTCCTGCGCCATGCCAGAGTCTCCCCCACGACCGGCCGACCCGCGGGTCCAAGCCGGGCAGTCGCCGGCCGTCGCCCAATCCACCGTCTCCTTTGGGGCATTGCGCCACGGCCACTTCCGCGCCTACTTCTGCTTTACGATGCTGTCCATGATGGCGGACAACATCGAGCACGTCATCAGCTACTGGGTCATATTCGAACTCTTCCGGTGGCCGGAGTTGCAGGGCTTCGCGGTCATCAGCCACTGGTCGCCGTTTCTGCTGCTGTCCTGGTACGTGGGCCTGCTCTCGGACCGTTTCGACTGCCGCCGGGTGATCCAGTGGGCCATGGTACTCTACTTCGTGCTGACCATCGCCTGGGCCTGGTTCATCATCACGGACACGCTCACGGTATGGCACGCGTGCGCGCTGCTGGTGGTGCACGGCGTCGCCGGGGTGCTGTGGAGCCCGGGCAGCCAGCTCATCCTGCACGACATGGTGGGTCCGGAGTTCCTCCAGAGCGCGGTCCGCCTCAACGCCACGGGGCGGCAGTTGGGAATCCTCGCGGGGCCGGCCGTGGGCGGCTACATGATGTGGAAACTGGGCCCGGCCTGGGGGCTGGTGGTGAACGCCATGTTCTACCTCCCCCTGACCCTGTGGCTCTTTACCGTCCCCTACACGGGACACGGCGCCAGCACCAAGACCGTGAAGGCGCGGCGGACCACCTGGGCGCGTTCCCTGGAGGCCCTGCGCGAGGCCCGTGCCAACCGCGTCATCGTCTCCATGGTGTGCCTCGTGGGTCTCTCCTCGCTGATCGTCGGCAACGCCTTCCAGGCGCAGATGCCCGGCTTCGCGCTCAGGCTGGGGCAGGGCGAGGCGGGCTACAGCCTGCTGCTAGCGGCCAACGGCGCCGGCGCTTTCGTGAGCGGCGTGCTGCTGGAGAGCCGCGGCTTTCTCCAGGCGCGGGCGCGCACGGCCGTGGTCCTGGCCATCCTGTGGTGCGCGGCCCTCGGCATCTTCGCGTTCACGCCGTACTTCTACGTGGCGGTGGGCCTGCTCTTCTGCGCCGGCTTCCTGAACCTGGCCTTCCTCACCATGTCGCAAACGCTGGTCCAGCTCATCTCGCCGGCGCATCTGCGCGGCCAGTTGATCGGCCTGTTCATCATGTCCGGCCTCGGGCTGCGCACCTTCAGCGGCGTCACCGTCGGCATCATGGGGGGCGTCGTCGGCATCCAGTGGTCCCTGGGACTGAGCTGCGCCGTCCTGCTCGCGGTCATGCTCTTCCTGCTCGTCGTCACCGCCCGCGCCCACGACGACACGGCCGCGGCCTGAACCACGCCGGGCGCGGCGAACGGCTGCGCCCTCTCGTGTGATGTCCAGCCTTTGGTAGACTCTTGCTTGCCGCCGTTGCGTTGCGTAGGTTCTACGGACGGGGCGCTGGCCGGTTTTCCTTGAAGAACGGGATCATGTCACTGCCGACCCTATTTGCCGATTCGGGCCTTCCAACCGCAGTGGTCGACAACTTGCGGCGGTTCAATCCGTGGTGGGAAGACGAGGCGATGCCGGTGCAACCGCCCACCCGGCGTCATCTGGTGGGGCAGATTCGGCGCCGTCTTGGGGCTCACGTGGCACCCATCGTCGTGGTACGAGGGCCGCGGCAAATCGGCAAGACCACGGCACAGTTCCAAATCATTGAGGATTTGCTCCGCGAGGGGGTAGATCCGCGGCGGATTCTCCGAGTTCAGTTCGATGATCTTGGTACTTTGAAGGGTTTGGTAGAACCCATTCTGCTCATCTCCGACTGGTTTCAACGTCGCATCGCTCCAAAACGGTTCAATGCGTTGGCTCAAGACGGTGAGTCCGCGTACCTCTTTTTTGACGAGGTCCAGAATCTGGACCGATGGGATGCCCAGCTCAAGTCTCTGGTGGACAACGCTTCGGTCAAGGCGGTGGTCACCGGGAGTTCGGCTTTACGGATCGAATTGGGTAGGGATAGCCTGGCCGGGAGGATCAACACCATCGAGGCAGGCGTGCTCTCGCTGACCGAGATCGCATCGTTGCGCGGGTTGGCGGCGCCGGAGCCGTTTCTCAAGGACAACGGCTTGGCGGATCTCTTGGACAAGGGGTTCTGGAGCGCCTTGCGGGAGCACGGGCTTGAACATCGGGAGGTCCGCGAGGAGGCGTTCAGACAGTTTGGGGAGAGAGGTGGTTATCCGGTCGTTCATCGCGAGAAGGATATCGAATTCGCGCAACTGGCGGATCACCTCAACGAAACCGTCATAAAAAGAGTCATCCAACACGACCTGAGAATCGGCGAGCGCGGGCGCAAGCGGGACCCGAACCTGCTCGAAGAATTGTTTCGTTTGGCTTGTCGCTATGCCGGCCAGACCCCGCGGATGGCCACGTTGGCGGAAGAGGCCCGCTTTTCCCTGGGAGCGAACATAGGCTCGCAACGAGTGACCCAATACCTGAGGTTTCTCGGCGATACTTTGCTCGTCCGCCTGATTCCCCCTTTGGAAATCCGCCTCAAACGGAGGAGGGGCAGTCCGAAACTCTGTCTCGTGGACCACGGCCTCAGGGCCAGCTGGTTGCAGGAACACATTCCGCTTGTGCCGGAGGCCCTGATGAGAAATCCCGAGTTGACGACGCTGGCCGGTCATCTGGCGGAGAGCATCTTCGGATCAGTGGCGTCGACCGTGCATGGTCTGGATGTGGCGCATTTCCCGGAGAGGGGGACGGATAGGGAGGTCGACTTTGTCCTCACCGTGGGTGGCACTCGGATACCGGTCGAAGTCAAGTATCAGCGGCGTATCGACCCGTTCCGCGATACCTTGGGAATCCGCTCGTTCCTCGACAAGTCTCTAAACCATGCACCGTTCGGGCTCCTCATCACACAGGACTACTTCGCGACGGTGGACGACCCACGGATCGTTGTGCTCCCTTTGTCCACTTTCATGATGCTCCGCTGACGGGTCATTAGCCGGCTACGCAGAATCGCCGCCGGTCGCTTGCGCGCGCGCTGCCGGCATGGCACACGAACCCCATGCCTTCCACAAAGATCGCGTCCGTGAAGACCCTCTACCTGGCCAATCCTTACGGCTTCTCGGCGCAGCAGCGGGAGGGGCCGCTGGCGGCGCTGGCGGCGGCGCTGGCAGCCCTCGGGGTGGAGGTGTGGGAGCCGTTCGCGCGCAACAACCAGGTGGACACGGCGGAGGCCGGCTGGGCATACCGCGTCGGGCAGGCCGACCTCCGGGACGTGCGCGACGCGGACGGGCTGTTCGCGGTGGTCAACGGCTGTCCTCCGGATGAGGGCGTCATGGTGGAGCTGGGCATGGCCATCGCCTGGGAGAAACCGGTTTTCCTCTTCCGGGACGACTTCAGGCGCTGCACCGACAGCGAGGTCTATCCGCTGAACCTGATGCTCTTCACCGGCCTTCCGCGGTCCGGCTGGGAGGCATACTGGTACACTTCCGTGGAGGATATCGCGGACCCGGACAAGGCTCTCGCGCGATGGGTGAAGGAAGGACACCCCGGTGGTTGTTGACAGGGTATCGTTTGATCTATTAACTTCTCACTGGTTCAAGTTGTGACCCCAAGTATAATAGAACACGTACGCTGTTCGAGATGACCGTCATGAAGACAGCGCTTCCCCGGCTTTCCGTCGACCTCGAGCCCGAGCTGTCGTCAGCGCTCAAGGACTTGGCCGAGGCGGTTGCGCGTTTCGGCGAGGCCAACGGACTTTCCGAGGCGCAGATTCACAACCTGAGCCTCGCGCTGGACGAACTGGCGACCAACACGATTTCGTACGGGTTCGCGGATTCGGACCGGCAGGAACTGCGGGTGGAGTTGCGCATCGAGGCCGACGAGGTGGTGGCCCAACTCGATGACAGCGGCATCGCCTTCAATCCGTTCGAGGAAGTCGGCGAGCCCGACCTCCTCGCCTCCATCGACGACCGTCCCATCGGCGGCCTCGGCGTCTTCCTGACCAAGACCCTTTTCCCGAACCCTGATTACCAACGTATCGACGGATACAATCGAATTACCCTACGCGCCCCCGTGAAAGGAGACAGTTGATGGCAACCGGAAGCGTTTTGGACCTCACTACTGAGACCGAGGGCGACACCACGGTCGTCATTCCCGCAGGCCGCATCGATGGCAGCACGGCCAGCCCGTTCCAGGAGTCTCTGCTGAAACTCATCGAGGGAGGCAAGGGCTCGCTCGTCGTGGACTTCGAGAATATCGAGTACATCAGCAGCGCCGGGCTGCGCGTGTTGCTGCTGGCGGCGAAGCAACTGCAGGCGGGAGGCCGCAAGATCGTCCTCTGCGCCATGCGGGACCACATTGCCGAGGTGTTCAAGATCAGCGGCTTCAGCGAGATCCTGGCGATTCACCCGACACGACAGGACGCCATCGATGCCGGATAACCTCGAAGAGGCGATCGTCGAGGCCTTGTCCGAGGCGACAGACGGCCCCATCAAGATCTTGGTCGTGGACGACGAGGTGGATCTCGAGACCCTTGTGTTGCAGAAGTTCCGCCGGCGCATCCGCCGAAACGAGTTGGTGTTCAACTTTGCGCACAACGGGCAGGAAGCCATGGAGAAGCTCGACGCGGATGACGACATCGCAATGGTCATCTCGGACATCAACATGCCGGTGATGGACGGCCTCGCGCTACTCAAGCAACTCAACGAGACCAAGCCCAACATTCGCTCGGTGATCGTGTCGGCCTACGGCGACATGAACAACATCCGCACGGCCATGAACCGCGGGGCCTTCGATTTCGTCACCAAGCCCATCGACTTCACCGATCTCGAGATCACCATCGACAAGACCCTGAAGCACTTGGCGCTCGTGCGCGAGGCGTTGTCCAACCGGGATCAGTTGGTGGCCCTGAGCCGGGAACTGGACGTGGCGCGGGACATGCAGGCGTCGGTGCTGCCGCGCAGCTTTCCCTCCACCGAGCGCTACAACACGCACGGGCTCATGGTTCCGGCGAAGGAGGTCGGGGGCGACTTCTACGATTTCGTGCCCTTGGGAGAGGACAAGATCGGCGTCGCCATCGGTGACGTATCGGGCAAGGGCGTCCCGGCCGCGCTGTTCATGATGGCCTGTCGCACGCTGCTCCGGAGCCACGCGCTGGAGGGCGGCCGGCCGGACGAGTGTCTCGCGTACGTCAACAACCTGTTGGCCGACGACAACGAGAGCTGCATGTTCGTGACCCTGTTCTACGGCGTCTTCGACTCCGGGAGCGGCGTCTTCAACTACTGCAACGGCGGCCACAACCCGCCTCGCCTCGTGCACAGGGGCGGGCAGGTGTCGGCCCTGCCCACCACCCACGACGTGGCGCTGGGCGTGCTTCCCGGCCATGAATTCAGCCAGGAAGCCCTTCAGCTCGAGGCCGGCGACGTGCTGTTCTTCTACACGGACGGCGTCACCGAGGCCGAGGGACCGGGGGCGGAGGAACTGGGCGAGCAACGGCTCGACGCGTTGCTCAACACGCTCGCCGAGGCTCCGTGCGACGATGTCACCTCCCGGGTGCTCGACCAGGTGCGTGAGTTCGCCGGCGGGAACCCGCAATCGGACGACATTACCTGTGTGGCGTTGCGCTATCTCGGAGGATAGTGTCCCCTCCGGGAAGGACACCAGGGTCCCCGTCGACGTGAGAGGAACCGCGCGCTACGTGGCGTTGTTGCTGCTGCCGGTCCTGGCCGCCTTCGTGTCCGTGGCCGCGGCGGCACAGGGCGAGGCGCCGGCGGAGCCCCCGGCGGCGTCCGCGACCACCCTGGGCGTAAGCTCGAGTGCCGTCGTGTTCGGGCAATCCTGCGCCTTGAGCGGCCCCGCCAAGGCGTTGGGAGAAGGGATGCGCCTTGGCATTACGGCGGCCTTCGAGGAGGCCAACCGGGCTGGCGGGATTCACGGACGGCAACTGCGCCTCGAGACCCTCGACGACCGCTACGAGCCCGAGGCGGCCATCGCCAACACCGACCAGCTCGTCGGCGAGGAGCAGGTCTTCGCGCTGATCGGCGCCGTGGGCACGCCCACATCGAAGGCCGCGGAGCCCATCGCGACCGAGGCCGGCGTTCCCTACGTCGGCGCCTTCACGGGGGCGGAGTTCTTGCGCGACGCGCGCCGGCGTCCTACCGTCATCAACGTGCGCGCGTCCTACTATCAGGAGACCGAGGAGATGGTCGAACGCCTCACCCGCGACCTCGGGGTGAAGCGCATCGGCATCCTCTACCAGGACGATTCCTACGGACGCGCCGGGCTCGCGGGCACGCTGCAGGCGCTCCACCGGCGCGGCATGACGCTGGCGGCGGAGGCCACTTACCCGCGCAATACCCGCGCGGTCAAGACCGCGGTGCTCGACCTGCGCGAGGGCCGTCCCGAGGCGGTGATCATTGTCGGCGCCTACGAACCCGTGGCGGAATTCATCAAGTGGTCCCGCTATCTCGACTTCAATCCCGTCTTCGTGAACATATCCTTCGTCGGCAGCTCGGCGCTGGCAAGGGCGCTGGGCCCGTCGGGCAAGGACGTCATCGTGACCCAGGTGGTGCCCTTCCCCCACGACCGCTGGATCCCCGTCGTCGGGCAATACCATGAAGCGCTGCGCGCGGTGGCCGCAAGCGCGGAACCGGGCTTCGTCTCCCTCGAGGGATACCTGACCGGCAGAGTCGCCGTGGAGGCACTGCGCCGAGCCGGAGCGAATCTCACGCGCAAGGGTTTCATCCGCGCCCTGCAAAAGGCCGGCACCATGGATCTTGGCGGCTTCATGCTGCTTTACGGGGAGTCCGACAACCAGGGCTCCGACCGGGTGTACCTGACCGTGATCGACGGCTCCGAGCGGTTCCGCTCGATCCGGCGTCTGGAGCGGCCTTGAGTCTCGTCAACGTTCTTACACGCGTCGAGAGCTGGCGCATCGGCATCGGCGTCAAGATGTACACCGCCTTCGGCGCGGGCGTGCTGCTCATGCTGGCGGCCAGCGCGGTGGCGCTGGTCGCGTTCGGGGTCGTGAGCAATTCGCAACGGCGGATTACCGAGAAGAGCGTGCCCAGCCTGGTAGCCGCCATCCGCGCCGCGCAGCAGAGTTCGGCGCTCGTCAACGCGGCGTCGCGTCTTGTATCGGCCTCGTCCGCCGAGGATCTGACCGAGGTCAAGACAACCATCGCCCGGGACAAGGAGTTGCTCGGCAAGTTGATCGAGGAGCTCCAGACACAGGACTCGCTGGGAAATCAGCAACAGGCGGACCGGCTTCGTTCCCTCTCCGACGCCCTCACCACGAATCTGGACAAGATCGAACAGTCGTCATCGCGGCGGCGGGAGATCGAACTCCGGCTGCACGCGCGGGAGGTCGAGATCCCTGTCATGACCCGGCAGATCGACCGCATCCTCGTGCCCGAGATCGACGACCAGGCTTTCTTTCTCGCCACGGGCCTGAGGGCGATCGGCGACAGTCCGGTACCTGCCGAGGAACGCACGTCGTACGCGGAACAGGTGCGCTATCGCGATCTGCTGACTCTGCACACGCAGGCCAACCTCGCCGCGAGGCTGCTGGCCGAAGCCGCGGTGCTGAACGACCGCACTCTGATCCAGCCGCTGCGGGAGCGCTACAACGCGGCCCTCGGCTCGTTCGAGCGCGCCTTCGGGGCCTCCGAGGCACACGCCGCTCCCACGCGGATGCTCGACTTCGAGTTCGAAAGGCTCAAGTCGTTGGGGCGCGGGGCCGAAGGAATCTTCGACCTGCAGGAAGCCATCCTGCGCGAAGCGGAGTTGCAGGCAAAGTACATCGAGGATAACCGCTCCACCGCGGCTGGTCTGTTGGCAACCATGGACCGCGTGGTGGCGGTGGCGGACCGCCACGCGGCCGAGGCCAGCCAGGCCTCCAGCGCGGCGGTGAGCACCAGTATGATCGTGCTGGTGGTGCTCAACGTGGTGAACGTCGTCGGCGCCGTCGCCCTCGGGTGGATCTTCGTCGGTCGCTACCTGATCCGGCGCCTCACCGGGTTGGCCGCGTCCATGCGGTCCATGGCCGACGGCAACCTGGAGGTGCCGGTGGAGGTCCGGGGTAACGACGAGGTGACCGACATGGCCGAGGCGCTGGAGGTATTCCGGCGTCACTCTCTGGAAGTGCAGCGCCTCAACCTTGTGGAGAAGCTCGCCGACGAGTTGAAGGACAAGAACGGGGAGTTGGAGCAGACCCTCCAGGACCTGAAGACGGCGCAGCACCAGGTGGTCATGCAGGAGAAGCTGGCCTCCCTGGGTCAGCTCGCCGCCGGCATCGCGCACGAGATCAAGAACCCGCTCAATTTCGTCAACAATTTCTCCGAGGTGTCCGGCGAGTTGATCGAAGAGGTTCGGGAGGTGTTGGGCGAGGTCCGTGAACAGCTCCCCGAGGACGCGCGTGATGAGATCGAGAGCATCCTCGACGATCTGACCTCCAATCTCGGCAAGATCAACCAGCACGGCAAGCGCGCCGACGGCATCGTGCGCAGCATGCTGGATCACTCGCGTGCGCAATCCGGCGACCGGCGCGCGGTGGACCTCAACGCGCTGCTCAAGCAGTACGCCGATCTCGCCTATCACGCCATGCGCGCCAAGGACCAGCGGTTCAACGTAACCTGGGAAGAAGACTTCGACATCGCTGTCGGCGAGGTGGAGGTGGTGCCTCAGGACTTGAGCCGCGTGTTCCTCAATCTCATCACCAATGCATGTCAGGCGACATTCGAGCGCGCCAAGGGCGATAGCCAGTATGAGCCGCGCATCCGGTTGTCGAGCAAGCGTCAGGACGACCAGGTCGAGTTCCGCGTCCGCGACAACGGCCCCGGTGTCCCGCAGGACATGATCAAGAAAATCTTCGAACCCTTCGTCACCACCAAGCCCACGGGAGAAGGCACGGGACTGGGTCTGTCTCTTTCCCAGGACATCGTGTCCCAGCACGGGGGGCTCATGGGGGTCGAATCGGACTCCGGCGTCTATACCGAGTTCTGGGTCACCCTTCCCGCGCCCGCGACATCGTCCGCCGGCACGCAGCCCGGCTGATTGCCCGCTTCCTTCACATGAGAGGACGGCGTGGCGGCCGGCATTGCCGACCGCCACGCCGTCCTCTTTTCCAGCGCGGTGCTCGCGGTGCCGCGCTCGTCACTCGTCGCCGCGGATCGCGGCCACGTCGTCCGGATCGGGCATGAGCATGAACTCCGGATACGCCTCGATACCGAGCTCTCCCGCGTCCTGCCCGAGTTCCTCCACCGAGTAAGACACCCGCACCTCCATGATCAGCTTCAGTCCGAACCACAGGGCGTACGAGGCTCCGAAGGCGAACGCACCCACGGCGACGACGCCGAGAAGCTGGACGCCGAAGTTTCCGCCCGCGACGATGCACGTCGCCAGCGTCCCCCAGATGCCCGCGAACAGGTGCACCGGCACCGCCCCCACCACGTCGTCCACCTTGAGCGCATCCAGGAGCCTCATGCCCGCGACGCAGATCCCGCCGCCGATGGCGCCGATGACGACGGCCCAGATGTGCGTGGTGAAGTCCGGTCCGGCGGTGATGGACACGAGCCCCGCGAGAGCGCCGTTCAGGCCGGCGAGCAGGTCGATGCGGCCCAGTATGGGGCGGGCCATGACCAGGGCGACGAGGAACCCCGCGCCCCCCGCCAGGTTGGTGTTGACCAGGATATGGCTGATGGCGATGGCGTCCGCGGCGCCGCTCAGTGCCAGTTGCGAGCCGCCGTTGAAGCCGAACCACCCGAACCACAGGATGAAGATCCCGAGCGTCACGATGGGGATGTTGGACGGCGGCGTGCTCTTGACGCTGCCGTCGGGACGGAACTTGCCGCGTCTCGGTCCCACCACCAGCGCCCCCGCCAAGGCCGCCCAACCGCCCGTGGAGTGGACGATGGTGGAGCCGGCGAAGTCCTTGAACTCCATCGCTCCGAGCCATCCCGCGCCCCAGGTCCACGCCCCCACGATGGGATAGACGACGCCCGTGAGGATCGCGATGAACAGAAAGAAGGTCCAGAGCTTTACCCGTTCCGCCAGGGTGCCGGAGACGATGGACGCGGTGGTGGCCACGAACACCATCTGGAAGAACCAGTCGGACATGGTCGAGTAGTTGTTCTTGAGGACCGCCTCCCGCGCCTCTTCCTGGCCGGCCAGCAGGGCTACCTCGCTGGCCGTCGGTCCGTAGAGGCCGGTGAAGGTGCCGATGAAGCTGCCCACGTCCACGTACATGAGGTTGTAGCCGATGAAGAAGTACATCAGCCCGGCGATGGAGTAGAGGCCGATGTTCTTGAGGCAGATCATGGAGACGTTCTTGGTCCGCACCATGCCCGATTCCAGCATGGTGAAGCCCGCGCACATCCACATGACGAGTGCGCCCCAGATAAGGAAGGAGAAGGTGTTCAGGACGAACTGCACCTCCTTTTCCACGGCGGCGTGCGCGGACGTGGCCAACCAGACGAAGCCCAACGCGGCCACCAGTCCTCCCGCCGCCGCCAAGCGGCTCCAATGCCCACCCAATACGGAAACCCTTGTCGGAAAACCATGAATGCTCATGTTACCGGCACCTCCCGTTGCATGGATTAGGGACACTCGATGGGGTTGCTACTCCTAGATGTGGAAGTAGTGGAAGAACTCCGCCGGCACCGGGTGCAGGAAGACATCCTTCGATTCCTGTTCCTTGAACGCGATGTAGTGGTCGATGACATCCTGGGTGAAGACATCGCCCACGAGCAGGTAGTCGTGGTCCGCGCCCAGCGCCGCGACGGCCTCTTCCATGGACGTGGGTACGGAAGGGATCCGCGCCGCTTCCTCCGGGGACAATTCATAGATGTCCGTGTCGGTGGGATCGCCGGGGTCGATGCGGTTGCGGATGCCGTCGAGCCCCGCCATCAGCAAGGCCGAGAAGGCCAGGTAGGTGTTGGCCGAGGGGTCGGGCGAGCGGTACTCGATGCGCTTGCTGGCGGGTGAGGTTTCGTACGTGGGAATGCGCACGGCGGCGGAACGGTTGCGCGCCGAGTACGCCAAATAGACCGGCGCTTCGAAGCCCGGCACCAGCCGCTTGTAGGAGTTGGTCGTGGGGGCGCAGAAGGCCAGCAGCGAGGGACTGTGCTTGAGCAGGCCGCCGATGTAGAAGCGCGCCAGCTCCGACAGGTCCGCGTAGGCGCCGGCCTCGTAGAAGAGCGGCGTGTCCCCGAGCCACAGCGACTGGTGCACGTGCATGCCGCTGCCGTTGTCGCCGAACAGCGGCTTGGGCATGAAGGTCGCCGTCTTGCCGTGGGCCCTGGCCACGTTGCGCACGATGTGCTTGTACCACTGGGTCTCGTCGGCCTTCCGGCGCAGGGTCTGGAAGCGCGTCGCGATCTCGCCTTGCCCGCCCGTGGCCACCTCGTGGTGGTGGACTTCGAACTCGAGACCCACTTGCTCCATCTTCTCCGACATCTCCCAGCGCAGGTCGGCGAGCTGGTCGAACGGCGGGACGGGCGAATAGCCCTGCTTGGGCGGGATCTTGTAGCCCAGGTTGCGATCGCCCTCCTCCCGCGCCGAGTTCCAGTCGGCCTCATCGGAGTCGACGGTATGGAAGGACGAGTTGGGCTTGAGCCCGAAACGCACGTTGTCCAACACGAAGAACTCGAGCTCCGGGCCGAAGAACGCCTTGTCGGCGATGCCGGTGGTGGCGAGATGGGCCTCCGCCTTGGTGGCGACCCAGCGCGGATCGCGGCTGTAGCGATCTCCGGTCAACGGGTCGACCACGTCGCAGATGAGCTTGAGCGACGGCTCCGGCTCCACCGGATCGATGCGCGCCGAGTCGAGGTCGGGCACCAGCAGCATGTCCGACTGGTCGATGGACTGGAAGCCTCGCAGGCTGGAGCCATCGAAGCCCTGGCCGCGTTCGACGAGGCTTTCCTTCACCTTGGAAGGGGGTATCGAGAAGTGTTGCCAACGGCCGATGAGGTCTGTGACGAGCAAGTCGACGCGCCGCACGTCGTTGTCGGCCATCAGTTGTTGGATTTCAGAAAGTGTCATGATCGCCTCCCATGCGTGTTCGCGTCAGTGCTGACCCCTCTGTGACAAGGAACTGTGGTCGCGGCCTGCATTTCAGGTCCGGGACCCTCGACCCTTGATAGATAGCTGCGTCTCAATCCTTGAAACAACGTCCGATATCATAGTTCTCGCGCCTTTCCGAGAGAGAATCGGTGAAAAAGCGTGTGGCGCGGGCCGAGGTCCGCGCCTGCTCCTTCAGTTCCACGGGCCTTGGCCGTCCGACTCCGAGTCGTCGACGCGTTCGATCGCCACCTCCGTGTCGAGGATCGAACCGCCGGCGCCACGGAACGTGCCGCGCGTGGGCGGCACGTCGGCGTAGTCCCGCCCCACGGCGACCCGGATGTGACGCTCGTCGCCCTCCGTATCGTTGGTGGGGTCGAACCCGTTCCACCCGGCGCCGGGAAACCAGGCTTCCACCCACGCGTGGCTCTCGCCTTCCGACACCCCCGCCGCGCTCGGTCCCAAGTACCCCGAAACGTAGCGGCACGGTATGCCCCATCCCCGCAGGACCGCGGCCATCACGTGGGCGTAGTCCTGGCATACGCCCCGGCCGGTCTCGAGGATACGGTCGATGGGCGAGTCCACCGTGGTTTCGCCCGGCGCGTACTCCAATACGCGGTAGAGCGTGGTGCAAAGCTCGCGCGTGCTGACCAGCGGGTCGTCGCCGGGTGCGATGCCGTGGGTTTCCAGGAACTTCTCCAGGGCCGGCGTCGGTGCCACGAAGCGGCTGGGGTGCAGCATCGGCCAGAGCGCGACGTTGTGGGCGGTGCGCCGCAGGAGTGTCCATGCCGCGGGGTCCAACCGTTTCGGGGCACGCGCCACCGGTCCCAACTCCACCGTCGAACGAGCGACGACGCGCAGTTCTTCACGAACCCGCGGCCGCTCGAGGAAATGCCCGGTGTTGCCGAAGGGATCGGTGAACTCGAACAACGCGCCGTCCGGTTGGGTCTCGACAAGAAACTTCCGCACCAGTTGCACGCGGTCACGGAGCGGACAGACGTAGAGCGTCATCACCGAGTCCTCCGCCGGCGCGGGATAGCGAAAGCACATGCGGTGCTCGATCTGGTAGGTCACGGTCACGTCGCGAGCTCCCGCGGAAGAGTATGGGTGACGTAGGCGGCCATGGTGAGATCGTGGAGCCCGCGGCCGTGCTGTCCGACGGCGCGGAAGAATTCACCGGCCTCTCCGGAGAGGCCGGTGGGTTCCACCTCGATGGATGCGGCCAGACGCAGCGCCATGCGGTGGGGCGCCGCCATGGGGTAGCGGGCGCCCACCGGATCGATTCCGGACAGCAGCCGGGCGATGCGCTGAGCGGCGAAGTGCAGTGAGCGGGGGAGTTCCGGGTCCTGGGTGAGAAGGCCAATCGTCTGCTGCCGCTCCACGTTGGTGGAATGGCGGCGGCAGTAGACTTCATAGGCGCCGCACACGCGCAAGAGGTCCGCCCATGAGAGGGCGCTGGCCCCCGCTTCCTCGCGGTTGAACTCGACCCAGCCCGCCAGCAGCTCGGCCTGATGCTGCAGCCGCTCGATGAACCGGCCCAGCTCCAGGAAGCGCCACGCTTCGTCCCGCGGCATGACCGCCTCCACGACCCCGGCCAACAGATGCAGCCGATCGACGGCCTCGCCCACCAGGGCCGACGGTCCGCGGGTCCACGCGGTGTTGAAATCGCTGTCTCGTATCCACAGATAACCTTGGTTGAGACAGGTCCATACCGGCAGCGGCAGTTGCGCCCTTACGCGTTGCCCGTTCTCTCTCGCGTGCTCCCAACAGGACAGCAGCGAGTCGGGATTCGCCCGCTCCTCCACGAGCTTGCCGGCCAGGGTGTAGGCGTCCGGTATGACGACCGTTTCGGCGTCGTCTCCGCTGGCGATCATGCTCACGGACGTTTGTCCCAGGATCCGATAGACCGCCTGCCATCCCAGGGTCAACTCGTCCGCCGGCCGGTCCGGGAGGCGGTTGAGCTGAAAGCGCAGCAGCCGCGCCGTGTGCTCGATGCGCTCCGCGTGACGGCCCAGCCAGTAGAACTCGGCCGCTAGACGTGCGAGCATAGTCCGTTCCTCGGTGCCGACCGCACTCAATCCTCCACGATCCACAAATCCTTGCAGCCGCCACCCTGGCTGGAATTGACCACGAGGCTGCCGCGGCGCAACGCCACCCGACACAGCCCGCCGGGAACGACGTGCTGCTCGTCGCGGCCCTGCAGCACGAAGGGACGCAGGTCGACGTGGCGCGGCTCGATGGCGCCGTCGATGAAGCACGGCGCACGGGACAGCGCGAGCACCGGTTGCGCGATGAAGTTGGCCGGATCGGCGCGCAGCCGCTCGGCGTAGCGGGCGCGCTCGTCCGCGCTCGCATGCGGGCCCACCAGCATGCCGTAGCCTCCGGCCCCGCCCACTTCCTTGACCACCAGCTCTTCGAGGTGCTCCAGGGTGTAGGCCAACCCCGAAGGCTCGCGGCACAGGTGGGTCTCGATGTTGGCGAGGATGGGCTCCTCGCCCAGGAAGTAGCGGATGATCTCCGGGACGTACGCGTACAGGCTCTTGTCGTCGGCTACTCCGGTACCGGGCGCGTTGGCCACCACCACGTTGCCGGCGCGATAGGCGTGAAAGACCCCCGCCGCCCCCAGGACCGAGTCGGAGCGGAACTGCACCGGATCGAGGAAGTCGTCATCGATCCTCCGGTACAGCACGTCCACGCGGCGCAGGCCGGAGGTGGTGCGGCTGTAGAGCGCGCTGTCGCGCAGGATCAGGTCCTGCCCCTCCACCAGGTCGATGCCCATCTCGCCGGCGAGAAACGCATGTTCGTAGTACGCGGCGTTGTGCATGCCCGGAGTCAGGATCGCCACGCGGGGAGCCTGTTGAGAAGGTCGCAGCGAGGCCAGTGTTCTGTAGAGCAACTCGGCGTAGTCGGAGACCTCGCGTACCCGGTTGGCGCGATAGAGCCGCGGGAAGGCCTCCTTGATGGCGTTCCGGCAGGCGAGCATGTACGACACTCCGGAGGGCACGCGCAGGTTGTCCTCGAGGACGGCGAAACCGTCGTGGGTGCGCACCACGTCGGTGCCGCAGACCGCGACGTAGACGTCATGGGGTACGTTGAGGCCGCGCATCTCCATGCGGTATTGCGGGCAACCCAACACCAGGTCGATGGGAACGATCCTGTCCTTGAGGCACCGCCCCTCGTGATAGACGTCCTTGAGGAAGAGGTTGAGCGCCGCCAGCCGCTGTTTGAGGCCGCGTTCGAGGTGTTGCCACTCCGTCGCCGTCAGCACCCGCGGGACACAGTCGATGGGAATGATCTGCTCGGTTACATTGTCGGCGTCGAGCACCGTGAACGTGATGCCTTCGTGCAGGAAGTGCCGATAGACGCCGTCTTGGAGCTTGACGAGGTCTTCGGGCGCCAGCTCGGCCAACGCCGCGTGCAGTCCGCGGGATGAGTTGCGGGGGTTGCCGTGGGGTTCGAACATTTCATCGTAGAAGCACGCATCCAGGTCATAGCCTGAAAAGACCCCGCCTCCCGCTGCTCGAAGCTGCGACACACCACCTCCAGACAGGTTTCTGGAAACGTGGTGGAGCCGACCGGGATCGAACCGGCGACCTCTTGAATGCCATTCAAGCGCTCTCCCAGCTGAGCTACGGCCCCACGCTCGGAAACTTGGGCGGTACGGATCCCGCAGGATCTTCGACCGCCGGTTGGATGACAAGCATAACCGATACGCGGGCCGCGAGGCAAGGGGGATGCGTTGGCGGGCTCGGGCGCGGCGCGCTACGTCCGGCCGGGCTGGTCGACCTTGAGCATCTCGGCGGCATGCCGTTCCGCCTGCGCGGTCACCTCCACGCCCGCCAGCATCCGTGCCAGCTCGCGCACGCGCTCCGCCTCTTCGAGCTTCCGTACCGTGGTGAAGGTGCGGCCCCGATCGACGGTCTTCTCCACCACGTAGTGAGAGCGCGCCAGGGCAGCGATGGGGGCGAGGTGGGTCACGCAGATCACCTGGCGGGACTGCGCCACGGTGGCGAGCTTGCGGCCCACCATCTCGGCCACGCCTCCGCCGATGCCGGCATCCACCTCGTCGAACAGCAGGGTGGGGATCTCGCTCCCGCTCAACACGACGGACTTGAGCGCCAGCATGAGGCGCGACAGTTCGCCGCCCGAGGCGATCCTGGCGAGGGGCCGGACCTCGTGGCCCGGGTTCGGCGAGAAGAAGAACTCGATGTCGTCGACCCCGTCCGGCCCGATGCGCCTGTCTCCCATCACGAACGGCGGCTGGTCGCGGGTGTCGGCGCGCGCGCGAAAACGCACCTCGAAGGTCGTGTTGGGCAGTCCTATCTGGGCGGTTTCCTGCTCCATGCGGCGCTGGAGCGTCTTGGCCGCGCGCCTGCGCAGGCGCGACAGTTCCTCCGCCAGTTTCCACGCGGCATCCCGGGCCGCCTCGAACTCCCGCGTCAGCGCGGCCAGACTCTCCTCGCCGCGGTCGATGGCCGTGAGCTCTTCCCTCGCCCGTTCGGCCAGCGCCAGGATCTCTTCCACCGACGCGCGGTATTTTCGCCTCAGCCGGTTGATCTCGGCCAGACGGTCTTCGAGCCGTTCCAGCTCCCGCGGGTCGAAATGCAGCCGGTCCGCATACTGGCGGATTGCTGCCGCGGCCTCATCGAGTTGCGCCACCGATCCTTCCAGCAGCGTCACCGCCTCGGACAGCGTGCCGTCGATCTCCGCCATGTCACGGAGGCGCGGGAGGAACCGTCCCAGCGCTCCCACCACGGCGTTGTCATCCTCGTAGAGGAGGCTCTCGCCTTCCTTGCAGGTCTGGTAGAGCTTCTCGGAATGGACGATCAGCCGGCGCCTGTCGAGCAGGGCATCCTCTTCGCCGGGTTCGAGCCTCGCGTCTTCGATCTCATCCGCCTGGGCACGCAGGAAGGCTTCTTCCCGAGCCGCGTCCGCGAGCTTCTCCCGGAGATCGCACACCCGTCGCCAGGCGTCCGCGAACGCCGTGAAGCGCTCCCTCATGGCGGCGGCCTTGTGCTCGAGGCCGCCGTGGGCGTCGAGCAGGGCGAGGTGGGTTTCGGTGCGCAGCAGCGTGTGCTGCTCGTGTTGTCCGTAGATGTGGATGAGGCCGGGGGCGATTTCGGACAGGAGCGAGCGCGAGGCCAGGCTGCCGTTGAGATAGATGCGGCCGCGGCCCCCGCGGTTCACGACTCTCTTCAGCACCAGTTCGTCGTCGTCTCCGCAGCCGGCCGCCTCGAGGGCGCCGCGCGTGGGCGCGGGCAGGTCTCCGAACAGGGCCTCCACGGTGGCCTCGGTTTCGCCTTCGCGGATCAGGTCGGACGACGCCCGGCCTCCGAGGATGAGGTTCAAGGCGGCGAGGACCATGGTCTTGCCGGCGCCCGTCTCGCCCGTGAGCACGTTCAGCCCAAGCCCAAGCTCCAGCTCGGCCTGGTCGATGACGGCGATGTTGCGGATGCGAAGCTGCTGCAGCATGGATGCGACCGCCAGTGCGACGCGTCACGCTAGTGTCCTGTCTGGTTAATCAACCAGACAGGACACTAGCGCTCTCCCCACTTGAGCTTGTTGCGCAGCACGTCGAAGTACGACCGCGTCGGGAGGCGTACCAGCGACACCGGCGACTTGTGCCGGCGCACCTCCACGCGGTCGCCGTTGTTCAGGAGTATGCCTTCCTGGCCGTCGGGGATCAGGATGACGGTGTCCCCGGAGGACCTCAGGGTCGACCGGATACGGGCGTCGCTGGCGATGACGATGGGCCGGTTGGTGGTCAGCGTGTGCGGACAGATGGGACAGAGGATGATGGCGCTCATGGCCGGGTGAAGAATCGGGCCGCCGGCCGCCAGCGAATACGCGGTCGATCCCGTGGGCGTGGAGATGATGAGACCGTCGGCCCGGTACGTGCACAGGTAATCACTGCCGACGTAGGTCTCCAGGTCGATGATCTTGGAGCGGGCGCCCTTGGTGATGACAGCGTCGTTGAGGATACGGAGGTGCTGTACGCCGTCCTTGCCCGAAATGCTGACCTGCAAGGTCATGCGTTTCTCGATGGTGTAGTTCTCCGCGATGGTGCTGGCGAGCACCTCTTCGAGCTCGTCCAACGCGATCTCGGTGATGTAGCCGAGGCCCCCGAGGTTGACCCCGACGATGGGCACCTCGGGCCGTTCCACCAGGCGGGCGATGCTCAGGAGCGTGCCGTCTCCGCCCAGGACGACGATCAGGTCGGCGCGTTCGGCCATTTCCTCCTTGCGCGCGACGCTGCCGCCCGCGGTGCCGAACTCGGCCTCCACGAGCACCTCCATGCCGCGGCCCTCCAGCCACGGAATGGTCCCGCGCATGATCTTCTCGGCCTTCTCCTCTCCGTACTTCGCAACGATTCCGACGACGTTGATCATGGTCCTGCGGCAGAAGTACCACAGGGTAGTCAAGGATGCCATCTTGTGTTTGGAAGTGGTGTCGGCAGGCAGTCGTGTCGACAGGCGCGGAGAGAAGGGAGGCAACGATGGACACACATGGACTGCTGGATGTGATGGCGGCGCGCCGCAGCGTGCGCGTTTACAAGAGCGGGCGGGTGACGGACGAGCAGCTACGGCTCATGTTCGAGGCGGCCCGGCTCGCACCGTCCGGAGCCAACAGCCAACCGTGGGAGTTCATCGTGACCCGGGACCGGGCGAAGATGCGCAAGGTCCGGGCGATCTATTCCGCCGAGTGGAACCAGCGCAAGCTCGAGGATCCGGTGAACTACAAGGGGCTCAAGAAGGACTACGTGGGCGACGTGAGCGCCCTGGTCCTGGTGTGCGGCGACGCCCGCACCCGCCGGGTCTACCTCACCACGCGTCAGCCCTCGGACCGTGAGAAGCTCTTCCAGGCCAACGTGGCCAACGCGGTGGAGCACATGATGCTGGCGGCGGCGAGCATGGGCTTCGGCACGGTGTGGGTCTCGGTGCGCAAGGAGGTGGAGCCGGAGCTGCGCGCGCTGTTCGAGGTGCCGCGCCCGCTGCGCCTGCTATGGGTGATGCCCGTGGGGCTCCCGCGCGCCTGGCCCAAACCCAAGCCGCGCCGCAAGGTAGACGACTTCGTCCACTGGGAAACCTACGACCGGGACAAGCTGCGCCCGGAGTCGCGGATCACGTCCTGGCCCAAGTCGTAGGGGAAACGGCGGCGGAGACTCGCCACGACACCGTCATTCCCGCGGAAGCGGCTGTGTCCATACTCCCGAGGCAACGGTGCCCCCGAAACGTCATTCCCGCGGAAGCGGGAATCCAGGCGGGGCGGGGCCGGAGGCCGTTCACCCCTCCTGCAACGCGTTGTACACCTTCTCCGCGGTGATGGGCAGGTCCAGGATGCGCACCCCCACCGCGTTTTCCACCGCGTTGGCGATGGCCGGCGCCGTGGCCACGATGCTCATTTCCCCGATGGCCTTGGCGTTGTAGGGACCGGGACCGGTCTGGTCCTCCACCAGCACGGTCTCCAGCGCTGGCAGGTCCTTGACGCACGGCACGCAGTAGTCGCCGAGGTTGAGGGTCGTGACCCGTGGCCCGTCCTTGACCATCTCTTCCATCACCGCGTAACCCAGGCCCTGCACGAAGCCGCCGTCGATCTGTCCCTGGTGCCCCAAGGGGTTGATGACGGTGCCGACGTCGTGGGCCGTCACCACCTTCTTCACGTCCACGGTGCCGGTCTCCCGGTCCACCGCCACCTCCGCCACCTGGACGAAGAAAGCCGGCACCGGCGAGCGCTCGGGACGGTAGGACTTGCGCACGGACAGCGCCTTCTCCTCGGCGATGAGCTTTCCGGCCACGTCGGCGAACGCCAGCGATGCGGCGCCGGCCGTGAAGAGGCCGTCCGCCAGGGCGACCGCGTCGGGCTTGCAGGCGAGGGCCTGGGCGGCCGCCTCGGTCATCCGGTCGCGCAGTTCCTGCACCGCTTCCACCAGGCCGCGCCCCACCATGGCGGTGATCTTGCTGCCGCCGGGCTCGGCGTCGGTCTCGAAGGTGTCGGTGTCGCCGCGCGCCACCTGCACGCGGTCCGCCGGCAGGGTCAGCATCTCGGCGGTGATCTGGCGCAGCAGGGTGTGCGTGCCCGTGCCGATGTCGGGGATGGCGGTGAGCACCGTGACCCCGCCGCCGGCGTCGCAGGTGAGCTCCAGGTTGACCGTGCCGCTGCCGCCGGTGTGGCGGAAGGAGAGGGCCATGCCCCGGCCGGTGTCGGGGCCGGCGGGCGCGTCGTTCCATCCCGCCGCCGCGAGCGCGGCCTCCAGGGTCTCGCGGCAGCGGATCTTCTGCATGGCGCGCTTGTTGGGCAGCTCGTCGCCGTCCTGCATCAGGTTCTGGAGCCGCAGCGCCACCGGGTCCATGTCCAGCTCCCGCGCCAGCATGTCCAGCAGCGACTCGATGGCGAACACCGTCTGCGGCTGCCCCGGCGACTTCATGTAACCGCCGGGCACGCCGTTGGTGTAGACGTTGTAGGTACGGATGGCGTAGTCGGCGATGCGGTAGGCGTTGACGATGAAGGTGCCATCGATCTCCGAGGGCTTGAAGCCGGAGTAGGCGCCGGTGTCGAAGTAGATGTCGCTGTCCAGGGCCGTCAGGGTACCGTCGCGCCGGGCCCCGAGCTTGACGCGCATCACCGAGGGGTGGCGCGGGTCGCCGGCCATGAGTTCCTCGGTGTAGTTCATCACCATCTTCACCGGGCGCCCCGCGGCCCTGGACAGGTAGTAGCAGACCGGCACGTCCATCTGGGAGCCCTTGCCGCCGAAGTCGCCGCCAAGGGCGACGCCGTGGACGTGGATGTTCGCCTCGTCCAGCTCCAGTTGCGCGGCCAGCATCTGCTTGAGCCGGAACGGCGCCTTGCACGACGCCCACACGTCGATGCGGCCCGGGTCTCCGGCCGATACCACGGTGGCGTGGGGTTCCAGGTACACTTGGTGCACCCCGGGCGTGCGGAAGGTGTGCTCGACCACGACCTCGGCGTCCGCCATGGCGCGCGCCGCGTCGCCGGCGCTGTGTTCCTTGAGGGACAGGGCGTTGGCCCGGTCCTCCGGGCGGCCGGGCACGCCGGCGTAGTCCGCGAGCCCCTCGTGGATCACCGGCGCCCCGTCGGCCAGGGCTTCCTCGATGCCGGCCACCGCGGGCAGCTCCTCGTACTCCACCTCGATGAGCGCCAGCGCCTGTTCGGCCGCGTCCGCCGTCTCCGCCGCCACCGCCGCGATCTTGTCGCCGATGAAGCGCACCTTGTCGCGCGCCAGCACGGGCAGGTCCTGAAGGCTCACGCCCACGCGGAAATCGGGCACGTCGGCGCCCGTCAGCACCGCGCGTACCCCCGGCACCTGCCGCGCCCGGGACGCGTCCACGCGCGCCAGCCGGGCATGCGCCATGGTGCTGCGCAAACACCTGCCCCACAACGCCTCCGGCACGTCCACGTCCGCCGTGTACACCATTCGCCCGGAAACCTTGTCCGGCCCCTCCACGCGTCCTACCGGTTGCCCTACGACCTTGAGATCCATGGTTGCTCCTGTTCGTTTTCGCCGGTTGAGTGGGTATCGAGGTCGGCGACTCCGGCTGGAAAGTGTGGCCGATTGATCCGAAAAGGGCAATGACGCAACGTGTTGCACAACCCCCCGCGATTCAATATGCTCCGCCAAGGCGGTTCGGCCTCCGCGGAGGTTCCGTTCGCTGATGTCCAGACGTTGCGACGAAGGAGGACTTGTCCATGGAATATGATCTGCTGATACGCGGCGGGCGCGTGGCCGACGGTTCCGGGCTGCCGTCCCATACGGCGGACGTGGGCGTGAAAAACGGCAAGATCGTCGGGGTGGGCCGCCTCGGCGGCTCGGCGAACAGGACCATCGACGCCAGCGGGCTGGTGGTGGCGCCGGGTTTCATCGACCACCACACGCACATGGACGCGCAGATCCTCTGGGATCCCTACGGCACTTCCGAGCCGCAGCACGGCATCACCTCCATCGTCATGGGCAACTGCGGGCTGGCGCTGGCGCCGGTGAGCGACGGCGGCGAGGAGGCCCTGGTGAAGAGCTTCGTGCGCGTGGAGGCGATCCCGCGCTTCGCCCTGGAGAAGGGCGTGACCTGGGGCTGGCACAGCTACGGCGAATACCTCGATTCCCTGGAGGGCAAGCTCGGCATCAACGCCGGCGGCCTGGTGGGGCACATCGCGGTGCGGCAGAACGTCATGGGCGAGGAATCGGTGGAGCGCAAGGCCACGGCCGGCGAGGTGAAGACGATGAAGGGCCTCGTGCGCGGGGCCATGGAGGCGGGCGCGCTCGGGTTCTCCACCAACCGCAACGAGCGGCACATGCGCGAGGACGGCAAGCCCGTGGCGAGCCGGCTGGCGGACGACGAGGAGCTCTACGCCCTGTGCGACGTGCTCGGAAAGATGAACAGCGGCATCATCGAGACCATCCTGGGCCGCAACAAGATGGAGCACTTCGACATCTACCACGATCTGGCGAGCCGGACGCAGCGCCCGATCATCTGGCAGAGCGTGCACCATCGCTGGGCCGAGCCCACCCTCTGGCAGGAGCAGTTGGACGCGGTGTCGCGCATCTTCCGGGACGGCTACCGCGCCTACGGCCTCAGTCAGACGGTGCCGCTGGTGCGCCACTTCAATCTGCAGAACGCCCAGCTCTTCGACGAGTTCCCCACCTGGAAGAACATCATGTTCCTGCCCGTGGAGGTGCGCCAGCAGGCCTTCGCCGACCCGGACACGCGCGCCAAGCTGCGTGAGGACCTGGCCACCAAACGCCTGACCAATTTTCACCGGCGCTGGGACATCGTGCAGGTGGAGAAGGTGGTCAAGGAAGAGAACAAGCGCTACGAGGGCAAGAGCGTGGCGGACATGGCGGCCATGCGCAACCAGGATCCGGTGGACGCCTTCCTCGACCTGTCGCTGGACGAGGGGCTGCTCACCACCTTCCAGAACGCCAACACGGGCGGCGATGCCCAGGCCATGGGCGAGATCCTGCGCAGCCCCTATGTGCTGGTGGGGACGTCGGACGCCGGCGCCCACGTGATGTACGGCGCCGACTTCGGCTACGGCACCACGCTGCTGGGCCTGTGGGTGCGCGAGCGCGGCATCATGACGCTGGAAGAGGCGGTGCACAAGCTCACCTTCCACGTGGCCTCCGTCTACGGGCTGGAAGGCCGGGGGCTGATCCGGCCGGGCTACGCCGCGGATCTCACCCTGTTCGATCCCGACACCGTGCGCGCCTACGAGCCGGAGTGGGCCGATGACTACCCGGCCGGGACCAAACGGCTGATCCAGCGTTCCGACGGCATCCACTACACCATCGTCAACGGCGGCGTGATCTACGACGACGGCCGCCTGAGCGGCGACCTGCCGGGCCAGGTGCTGCGCGGCGGCGGTTACGCGCCCAGCAGGGCGGCGGCCGCGTAGGGCTACGCTCGGGACGAACGGGGGATGGGGAAGCGGTCCGTCAGGGGCCGTAACCGTTTGCCTTGACTCGGTTCATGATGCGATTGGGTTTCTTGCAGGGGCGGCCGCGTGGTCGCCCCTGCGTGCATCATGGCAGCCGGGATCGATTGGGAGGAAAGCGTGGGAGTGACCTACATACCGGTGGCGCGCGCGGATGAATTGGAGCCGGGGCAGCGCAAGGCGGTGGAGTTGAACGGGCGCGCGCTCGTGGTGACGCGCCTGGAGAACGATTACTTCGCGTTCTCGCGCTACTGTCCGCACGAGAGCGCGGACCTGATGAACGGCCCGATCCTTGCGGGCAAGGTGCGCTGCGACAACCATGGCTATTGTTTCGACCTCCACTCGGGGGAGTGCGTGCTGCCCAAGGGCGCGGACCCGCTGACGGTGTTGCCGGTGGAGGAGCGCGGCGAGGAACTTTGCATCCGCATCGAGTGGTAGCCGCCGGATTCCGGCTCATCCGTACGAATATCCGGGAGACATGAACCGTTTCGACGCGATCCTGCTGATCGCTTTCGGCGGCCCGGAGAATCCCGACGAAATCCGTCCGTTCCTCGAGCGCGTGACCGAGGGGCGGGGCATTCCGCCGGCGCGCCTCGAAGAGGTGGCGCGCCACTACGAGCAGATCGGCGGGCGCTCGCCGTTGAACGACCTGACGCGCCGCCAGGCGCAAGGGCTGCGCGAGCGGCTTCAGCGGGACGGCCGCGCGACACCCGTGTACGTGGGCATGCGCAACTGGCGTCCGTTCCTGGACGAAACCCTGGAGGCGCTCGCGGCCGACGGTCGCCGGCGCGTGCGCGGCATCGTTCTTTCCGCCTTCCGGACCGAGGCCTCCTGGGACCGCTACATCGCCAGCGTGGAGGCCGCGCGCGAGGCCCTGGGGCAACGGGCTCCCGTGGTCGAGTACGCCGAACCCTGGGCCGGCCATCCGCTGTTCATTCGCGCGGTGGCCGGCCGCGTCACCGCCACACTCGAAGGGCTGCCGCCGGCGTCCCGCGGCGCCCCGCTGGTGTTTACCGCCCACAGCATTCCCCGGTCCATGGCCGACGCTTCCCCCTACGTGGAGCAGTTCGCCGACGCCTCGCGGCGGGTGGCCGAGGCCGTGGGGAGCGCGCGCTGGGCGCTGGCGTACCAGAGCCGCAGCGGCAACCCCAGGGATCCCTGGCTCGAACCCGACGTGTGCGATTCGATCGAGGACCTCGCCCGGGCAGGCGAGAAGGCGGTGATCGTGGTGCCCATCGGTTTCGTCTGCGACCACGTTGAGGTGCTCTACGACCTCGACGTGGAGGCCCGGCGGAAGGCGCTCGATCTGGGCATGGAGTACCATCGGGTGCCCGCGGTGAACGATCACCCGCTCTTCATCGACATGCTCGCGGAAGGGGTCTAGCCTCCTGCCTGTCAGACAGGCTTGCGAGCACCCGGCGGCCGTATTGACCGTGCCCGTTTCCGCCTATAGGATGGCGGTGCGGACGGCGCGGGTGCTCCGCTCATTGCCGGCCGCGGGGAGGGGCTCATGTTCCGTCGATTCCTGAGTGTGCTTGCGGCAGCGGCCGTCGCGGTGCTGACCGTCGTTTCCGTCGCTTCCGCGGCCGACTCCAGGACGGTTCGCGTGGCCTTCGCCGGCTTCGGTGCCGGCACCGTGGTCACCTGGATTGCCCGGGACACGGAGCTCTTCGCCAAGTACGGCCTCGACATCGATCCCGTGTACATCGACGGTGCCACCGCGGGCGGCGTGCAGAGCCTGCTGGGGGTGGATATCTTCGTGGCCTCCGAGGACGTGATGCCCACGCTGGAGGCCATCAGCGGCGGCGCCGACCTGGTGTTCGTCGGCGGCCACGCGAGTCCCGAGAACTACCATTTCGGCGTGGCCTCGTACGTGGATGACCTCGCCCAGCTCAAGGGCAAGAAGGTCGCGGTGTCGAACCTGGGGCGCAAGTCCGACCTGATCGCGCGGATTCTATTGAGGCGCGCGGGACTGAACCCGGTGGAGGACGTGGAGATGGTGCCCATCGGCTTCTCTCCCCAAAGGGCCGCGGCTCTTTTTCGCAACGTCGTTCAGGCCGCGCCGCTGGTGCGGAGCGTGGCGGCGCAAGTCCAGCACTGGGGCATCAAGGTGCTCGACCTCGGCCAGGTCCACCTGACCACCGACCTGCTGGTGACCAGCCGTTCCTTCGTCGAGCGCCGCCCCAACGAGCTGCGGCGTTTCCTCATGGCCTACCTCAACGGCATCCAGCACTTCCTCGCCGAACGCGCCGACACCATGCGCATCATCGACAAGTACGTGACCCTGGCCCAGGGCGCGACCCTCCCGGGCACGTACAATGCGCTGGCGCAACGCCTGGAACCGCTGCCGGTCCCGCGCATCGAGGGGGTGCAGGCGCTCATCGACGCGGTGGCGGTGACGGACGAGCGCGCGCGCCGGCTCGACCCGCAACGCTTCCTGGAGCTGGACACGCTGAAGCGGCTGGACAAGGGCGGCTTCGTCAAGGGTCTTTACGCGGAGAAGATCAAACTCTAGCGTGGTGTCCGGGCCGGCAACTTTGCATTCACCGGCCGTATCCCCTAAAATAAAGGCACTGTGGGCTTCGGGCCGCTCCCAAGCTCGTCGGATTCGCCTTCAAGCGCATGTACACGCTCAAGCTGGCCCTGATTCTCGGCCTAAGCCTTCTGGAAAGCATTCCCATCATTATCCTCGGACTCGCCGATCCCTACGGCAGGCGTGTCTATCCGTTATTCCGTTTCTGGTCCTGGTGCATTCTCAAGACCGGCGGCGTGGCCGTACGGGTACGCCGGACCGGGGACCTGGACCCGGCCCGGGCCTACGTCTTCATGGCCAACCACCAGAGCAACATCGACATTCCGGTGCTGGTGCAGGCGCTGGCGCCGATCCAGTTGCGCTGGATGGCGAAGCGCGAGCTGCTGCGCGTCCCGTTCTTCGGCTGGGCGCTGTGGGCGTCCAAGCACGTCCTGGTCAAGCGCACCCGCTCCAAGGACATGGTGGCGGCGATGGAAAACGCCCGCGACAAGCTCGCGCGGGGAATCTCCGTGGTGGTGTTCCCCGAGGGCACGCGCAGCACCGACGGCGAGCTGCTGCCCTTCAAGCGCGGCGGCTTCCGCCTGGCAGAGACGGCCGGCGCGCCCATCGTGCCCGTCACCGTCATCGGGTCGGGTGTCCTGATGCCGCCGGGCGATTGGCGCCTCCGGTCCGGCCAGGTGGAGGTCCACATCGGCGAGGCCATCGCCGCCGAGACTCATGACGACCGTTCACGCGGGCAGATGGAGCGCGTCCGCGAGGCCATCGCCGCGCGGCTGGCGCCGCGGCACGAACCGGACCCGGCCGAAGGCTGCCGGACCTGGCAGGCCCAGTAAATGGACTCCTTGAGAATCATACCCCTGGGAGGACTGGGCGAGTTCGGCAGCAACATGCTGGCGCTCGAATGGGGCGATGACATCATCGTGGTGGACTGCGGCGTCATGTTCCCGAGCCCCGACCAACTGGGCATCGACCTCGTCATTCCCGACATCGGCTACCTCACGGAGCAGGGCAAGATGCCCCGGGCGATCATCCTCACCCACGCCCACGAGGACCACATCGGCGCCTTGCCCTACGTCCTCCGGCACTGTCCGGTGCCGGTTTTCGGCACGCGCCTCACTCTGGGCTTCGTGCGTCACAAGCTGCGCGAGCACCGGCTCGAGGAGGCCACGGAGCTGGTGGAGATGGTCCCGGGCGAGCGCTTCTCCGTGGGTCCCTTCACGATCGAGGGGATTCCGGTCACCCACAGCCTGGTGGATTGCGTCGCCCTGGCCATCGAGACGCCGGTGGGCATCGTCGTCCATAGCGGCGATTTCAAGATCGACAACACTCCGGTGGCGGGGGAGAACTTCGACTTCCACCGCTTCGCGGCCTACGGCGACCGCGGCGTCCTCATGCTGCTGTCGGACTCCACCAACGTCGAGAGCCGGGGCACCACGCCTTCGGAGCGCAGCGTCGGGCAGGGGCTCCGGAGCATCTTCGCGTCCAGCCCGGGCCGCGTCTTCATCGCCACTTTCGCCTCGCACATCCCGCGCATCCAGCAGGTGGCGGAGGTGGCGGCGGATTTCGGGCGCAAGCTGGTGCTCAGCGGGCGGAGCATCATCAACAACTCGGGCATCGCCTCGGACCTGGGCTACCTGCGCCTTCCTCACGACGTGATGACGGACGGCCAGAGCTGGCGGGACGTGGCCGACGACCGGCTCTGTTTCCTCACCACCGGGAGCCAGGGGGAGCCCCTCTCCGTGCTCCACCGGATCGCCTTCGACGAGCACCGCTCCATCCGGCTGCACCCGGGCGACACGGTGGTGCTGTCGGCGCGGTTCATCCCCGGGAACGAAAAGATCATCAGCAACCTCATCAACCACCTCTACAAGGGTGGCGCCCAGGTCCACTACGAACGCACGTCGGATATCCACGTATCGGGGCACGCGAGCCAGGAGGAGCTGAAGACCATGCTCCAGCTCACCCGTCCGCGCTACTTCGTGCCCCTGCACGGGGAGTACCGGCAGCTCTGCAAACACGTGGAACTGGCGCGCGCCGTGGGCATCCCCGCCGACAACTGCTTTCTGCTGGAGAACGGCGACGTGCTGGAGCTGGACGGGGAGGACGCCTGGCGCGTGGAGCCGGTGTCCACCGGCAAGGTCTTCGTGGACGGCAAGGGCGTCGGCGACGTGGAGGACATCGTCATCCGCGACCGCCGGCACTTGAGCGAGGACGGGCTCGTGGTGGTGGCCATGGCGGTGCACCCGCGCACCGGCGAGGTGACCGCGGGGCCGGACCTCCTGGCGCGCGGCGTCATGCGTTCGGAGGAAGAGGAAGACGTCCTGGGCACGGCGAAGGATGCGCTGTGGGCGTACCTCGACGGCTGCGGTTCCGAGACGCGCATGGATTCCGTGGAGTTGAAGGAAGGCATCCGCCGATCGCTGCGGCGGTTCTTCGAGAAACGGCTCCACCGCCGGCCGGTGATCGTGCCCTATATCATGGAGATGTAGGCGAGGCGCTCATGGAGAACGGCACTCGAATCAATCGTGAACTGTGGGGCGCGGTGGCGCTGGTGGGCGCGTGCTTCGCGGTTCTGAGCCTCGCTTCCTACAGCCCCCTGGACCGTTCCTTCAACGTCCCGTCGGGTTCGCAGGATACCCTCAACCTTGGGGGCGTGGTGGGTGCCTACCTGGCGGATGCGCTGCTCCAGGGTTTCGGCCTCACCGCCTACCTGGTGCCGCTGCTGCTGGTGTGGATGGCCCTGCGCCTGTTTCGCCGAGAACCGCGCAGGTTGCGGCTCCTCCAGCTCTTCGGCAGCGGCGTGCTGCTATGGGGCGTGGCGATCCTGATCAGCCTCGTGCACGAGGTGGAGCTGGCGCGGGACGGCGGCGGCGCCCTGGGGGGCTTCTCGCGGGCGTTGCTCACGGAGATGTTCGGCTACGCCGGGACGTGTGCGATCACGGTGTTCCTGTTCTTGCTCGCGGGCATGCTGCTGTCCCAGACGTCCATGTTGAACTGGTGGGGTCGTGTCGCGGGTGCACAAGGCCAGCTTCGCTCTTCGATGGGCGCGGCCGCGGCTTCCGCGCGGCGGCTGAAACCGGGACGGGAGGCCCCCGTCAACGTCAAGAAGGAGCACAAGGACTTCGAGCCGCCGCCGATCATCCTTGACGAGGTCATCGAGCAGGAGGCGCCGGAGGAGCCCAAGGCACGCAGGAAGAAGGCCAAGGCCAAACCCAGGCCCAGGCGGGAGCCCGAACAGTTCGTCTTCCCGGAACTCGGCAACGGTTACACCTTGCCGCCGATGGCGTTCCTCGATTCGCCTCCCATGGACAAGGCCGGCGTGGACAAGGCCTCGCTGGAGGCCAATTGTCTCGTGCTGCAGCGGAAGCTTCAGGACTTCGGCATCGAGGGCGAGGTGCTGGCGGCGCGGCCCGGACCGGTCATCACGGTGTACGAGTTCCGCCCCGCTCCCGGCGTCATGGTGCGCCGCATCGTGGGCGTGGCGGACGACCTCGCCATGGCTCTGAGCGCGGTGAGCATCCGCATCCTGGCGCCGATCCCGGGCGAGTCCGTGGTCGGAATCGAGGTGCCCAACACCCGGCGGGAGACGGTCGTTCTGCGGGAGATCCTGGAAGACCCGGTCTACTCCGATTCCGGGGCGAGCCTGCCCCTGGCCTTGGGCAAGGATGTCTCCGGCGCTCCGTTCGCCACCGACCTCGCGCGCATGCCGCACCTGCTGGTGGCCGGCGCCACCGGCACGGGCAAGTCGGTGTCGCTCAATTCGATGATCCTGAGCATCCTCTATCGGGCCACGCCGGACGACGTGCGCTTCATCATGATCGACCCCAAGATGCTCGAGTTGACGCCGTACGAGGGTCTGCCCCACCTCCTGACGCCGGTGGTGACCGACCCCAAGGAGGCGCGCGCCGCCTTGTTCTGGGCGGTGCAGGAGATGGACCGGCGCTATCGCCTGATGCGCGACAAGGGCGCGCGCAACATCGACAACTACAACCGCATCCTGGAGAAGGAACCGCCGCGCGCCCCGGCGTCCGCCGACCCCGCCGAGGAGGAGTTGGGGGGACGCCTGGACGGGCGCGAGGAACTGGTGCACGTGCGCATGCCGCGGGTGGTGATCCTCATCGACGAGTTGGCGGATCTCATGATGTCCGTGGGACGGGATATCGAGGAGCACATCACGCGGCTGGCCCAGAAGGCCCGGGCCGCGGGGATCCACATGGTGCTGGCCACCCAGCGGCCCTCGGTGGACGTGATCACCGGACTCATCAAGGCCAACTTCCCCGCCAGGGTGTCCTTTCAGGTGACCTCGCGCATCGACTCGCGCACGATCCTGGACGGCCAGGGGGCGGAACAGCTCCTGGGCAACGGCGATCTGCTGTTCCTGCCGCCCGGCACCGCGCGCCTGATCCGGCTCCACGGCCCTTACGTCTCCAACCGGGAGATCGGCAAGGTCACGGACTTCATCAAGCAGCAGGGGAGGCCCGAGTACCGGCCGGACATCCTCGAGGCGGCCGCGGAAGGGGGCGGCGATCTCGGGGGCCTGGACGACGACTACGACGAGATGTACGACCAGGCGGTGGCGGTGGTCACCGAGACCCGGCAGGCCTCCATCTCCATGGTCCAGCGGCGCCTGAGGGTGGGCTACAACCGCGCCGCGCGCATGATCGAGAAGATGGAACGGGAGGGCGTGGTGGGACCGGCGGAGGGCGCCAAGCCGCGCGAGGTTCTGGCGCCGAAGAT
This sequence comes from Deltaproteobacteria bacterium, assembly GCA_026712905.1. Taxonomy (NCBI): domain Bacteria; kingdom Pseudomonadati; phylum Myxococcota; class Myxococcia; species Deltaproteobacteria bacterium. The sequence goes on along the minus strand of JAPOPM010000077.1, from coordinate 9,025 downwards.
CGAGGAATGACGGAACAGACTACGAAAGGACGACATGCGGACTCTCCTCGACCCTGACGGAGGTCGCTTGCCGCGGCCGTGGGGCAGCCGACGGGCGGGATTGGCGGTTGCGCTCGGATGCGCGGCGATCCTGGCGGCGCTTGTGCCCCAAGCCGGCGCACGGAATGCGGCGGAAGTGGTGCGGGAAGTGCAGCGGCGCTACGACTCCACGCGGGACTACAGCGCCGAGTTCCACCAGACCACCGAGTACCGCACGCTCAACCGGAGCATCGAGGGCAGAGGCAGCTTCTACTTCAGCCGGCCCGGGAAGATGCTCTGGCGCTACGAAGAGCCGGCGGGGCAGTTCGTCCTTTCCGACGGGCGCCATCTCTACTTCTACCAACCCGCCGAACGCCAGGTCATCAAGACGGCCGTGGGTGGGGCGTTTCGATCGGACCTGCCGTTGTCGTTCCTGCTGGGCATCGGCAAGCTGCAACGGGACTTTCGCGCCGAGTTGCTGGAAAGCACCGCCGACGGCCACCGGCTCAGGCTGATCCCCCGGCGGGCCAACGCCGGGCTCCGCGAGATCATCCTCACCGCCGACGCCGAGCGCTACGACATCCGCCGGGTGCGCATCGAGGACGAGGGCGGCAACCTGTGGACCTTCGGTTTCGAGAACATCCGCCGCGGGTTCGCCCTGGATCCCTCGGTATTCCGGCTGAAAATACCGCAAGGTGTCGATATCGTTGAGTTCGGCTCCTGACTCGCCGGAGGCGCCCAATTTGGTTGACTCCGCTTTCAAATAGTGGTCAATTGGGTCCCTTCCCAGGAGACACGACCATGAGAAAAGACGTACTGAAGAAGTTCCGGGAGACCCTGCTCGACATGAAGAGCCAGCTCCTGGAAGACCTTCCCGACCGGCTCAAACAAGAAGTGGAAAGCACCAAGGACGAAGGGCGCGACACTTACGATCTCGCCAGTGACGAACGGGACCGCGAGATCAACATGATCCTCAACGACCGGGAGCGCACCAAGCTGATGGCCATCGAAGACGCGTTGGCCCGGCTGGGCGAGGGCTCCTATGGAGAGTGCGAGGAGTGCGGCGAGGATATCGGGGTGGGCCGGCTCAAGGTGATGCCGTTCACGCGGCTGTGCGTGCGCTGCCAGGAAGAGCTGGAACGGGAATCCCGGATGATGAAGAACTTTGACGACGACCGTACGTTCCGCCGCCTCACCACGAACGATACCGAGGAAGAGAGCTACTAGGCCATGAAGTATTTCTTCTCCAAGGAGGATGCCGAGGTCGTGCGCATCGAGGGAGAGGCTCCGCGCACGCTCTATCCCTGCGTCGAACCCCGCACGACCGGGACGCACCACTTCTCCATGGGCCTCCAGCAAGTCGATCCGCACAGCGAGATTCCCCTGCACTCCCACGACGACGCCGAAGAGATACTGTTCGTGTTCGGCGGTCGGGCGATGGCCACCGTGGGAGACGAGACCACGGAGATCGTCCCGGGCTCGGTCGTGTTCATTCCGCCCCGCACCAACCACGGGTTCGTCAACGACCATGATGAACCGCTGTGGATCACGTGGACCTTCTCGCCCCAGGGCTTTGAAGGCTATATTCGCGGCGTGGCCCAGGGCACGGTGCAGCTCAAGACCGTATAGCCGCGTTCAGGAATTGCCTTTCGGGCGGCGGCGTTCCGTGGTGAATGCCGCCGCCGTTCTGTTTCGGCCAGCGTAACGTTGCGGTGACACGCGCGCGGTCCCGCGAGGAGGCCCCATGCTCCAGGACAGGATCGGTTTCATCGGCGCCGGCAAGATGGGCAGCGCCATCATCCAGGGAATCCTGCGCGCCGGTCTGGTGGACCGGAACCGGTTGGCCGCGAGCGATCCCATCGAGGCGTTGGGGAAGGCTCTGGTCGACGAAACAGGCGTCCGGTTCCTCCAGGACAACGTCGAGTTGGTGAACTCGTCGGACATCGTGATTCTCGCGGTCAAGCCCCAGGTCATCGACGCGGTGTTGCAGGAACTGGCCGGCACCCCGCTGGACGGCAAGCTGGTGGTGTCCATCGCGGCCGGAGTGCCGCTGGCGCGTATCGAGGGGCTTCTGCCCGAGGGCACGCGCGTGGTCCGGGTCATGCCCAATACGCCCTGTCTCGTGGGCGAGGCCGCCTCGGCGTACGCCGGGGGCCGCTGGGCGCGGAGCGAGGACCTCGATCGGGTGGGACAGATCCTTTCGAGCGTGGGGCTCGCGGTCACCGTGGAGGAGCATCATCTCGACGCCGTGACCGCCTTGAGCGGCAGCGGCCCCGCCTACGTCTTCCTGTTCATCGAGGCGCTCACCGCGGGCGGCGTGCAGATGGGACTCGGCCGGGACGTCGCCCTGAAGCTGGCGCTGCAAACCGTCTACGGCTCCGCCGTCATGGCACGGGAATCCAAGGAACACCTCGCCGAGTTGCGCGATGCCGTCACGTCGCCGGCCGGGACCACGGCCGCCGGCCTTTTCGCCCTGGAACAGGGCGCTTTTCGTGCCACCGTCATGGAGGCGGTGCTGCAGGCGGCGGAACGTTCGGAAGCCCTGGGGAGAGGCGAGCACTAGTGTCGTGTCCCGTAAATTCCTGGCATAAGTTGCGCAGGATATTTCGTCGTCGGCAAGGCGCGATGACGAGCAGTGGCGGGCACCACGCGAGGAAGAGCAACGCAGCCGACGGCGAAAAAGACCAGCAAATTATGCCAGGAATTTACGGGACACGACACTAGCGCGGCCCAGGGCACCGGGTGTCCCGGCCGCCGCTTCGAGGACATGAACGGCCATCTGTTGAACGGACTGCGAGTGTGCCGCCGGGGGCTTGTGCTGGCGTGGCTCTTGGCCGCGGCGACCCTTGCGCACGCGCAGACCGGTCCGGCGCCCGGCAACGGCGCCGCGCCCGATCTCGAAAAGCAGGCATACGAAAAAATCGTCGAGGCGCGAGGGAATGCCCGCGCCGAACGCTACGTGGAAGCTCTGGGCCAGCTCGACGAGGCGGTGTCGCTGGCCGAGGGGGCGGGGAGCACCCTGTCCCTGGCCCTGGCGCTCCACAATACGGCGGAGGTGCGTCTGCTCAAGGGTGAGCCCCTGAAGGCATTGAGGGACTACTACCGCGTCCTGGGCGTCTACACCGAGCTCGGCCATCGATCCGGCGCCAAGCTGGCGCGAGATCGTATCGACATGCTGTCGCGCCTCTTCACGAAGCCGCGCACCCCGCCCACGCCCGTGGCCGAAGCGCCGGCCGCGGCCGGCTCCGGGGACGGGACCGGCCCATCGCCGGTGGAACCGCCGCGGACGGAAGAGACGGATCGGCTGGTGCTCATCGACCAGGCCGTGGAGCGGATCCGGCGGCGGCAACGGGGTGAGGAAACGCCCGAGCTTCCACCGGTCGAGGGCGTCCGCGTGATCCGGACCGAGCCCCGGGAAGAGCCGGGCAACCCGCGCGAGCGGGCCTACGTCGAGTCGCTGCGGCGGAAGATCGGCGGCAACGCGCGCTACCCGGAATACGCCAAGCGCACACGGCAGCAGGGCGCGGTGGACGTGGTCTTTGCCGTGCACGGGAACGGGGAGGTCGAAGGCGTCAAGCTGTCCAGGTCGTCGGGTTTCATCGTGCTGGACGTGGAGGCGTTGCGCAACGTTCGGGAATCCGCGCCCTTCGGCCCCATGCCCGGCAGCGTCGCCGGGGACCCCGTGACCGTGCGCCTGACGTTGAACTACGAGCTGCCGGATACCGCCGGCGTCGCGCCGTGATCCAACGCGGGCCCCCCGCGATCGTTTATCCCAAGAGATGAGTTTCCGGCCGTGGACCGGGTCCCGATGACGCGTCGTCAGGGGGTGCGGTTCGCGCGCGCGGCGGGTTCGATGGTGGTGAGGCGCGCCAGGGCGTAGCCGTGGAACGGCTGGATCTCCAGCGCGCGCACGTAGTCGAGATCGGCGCGCGCGTGGAAACCGAGAGCGGTGGCGCTGCGAGCGCGCAGGACATACACCTCCGCGAGCCACCTGTCATCCACGGCCAGCCCCGATTCCGCAACTTCGAGAAAGTTCAGGGACTCGCGATAGTTGCCCAGGAAGTAGTGCGCGCGGGCAACGAAGTAATGGCTGTAGGGATTGCTCGAGTCCACCCGGATGCCTTGTTCGAAGCGCGCCAGCGCGGCTTCGTGCCGCTCCGCCCGGAGAAGGGCCTGGCCCTGCTGCAACAGCTTCATCGACGCCTCGCGCTGCGGCACACCGGAACCCACTACCGCGGCCAGGTCCGGGAGCGGGTAGGAGTCCCCGGTGCCGCGGTCCGACGGGGCATCGGACCCGGTGGCGGGCACGGTCGGCGCCTGCACGGCGGGCCCCCGTCGCGGCGCGAGAGCCGTGGTGCCGGCGCGCGGCGCCGCCGCTCCCTCCGACTCCCGGCCCGGGATTCTTGCTGCCGGCCCGGGCCAAGTCGGCGTTCCCGTCACGGCGGGTGTCTTGGACACGGTCTCGCCGGCGGGCGGTGCCGGTTTCGGTTCCGAGCCGGTCAGATCCTGCTCCTCAATGGTTCCCTGCCGCAACAGCGGTGACGCCGGGTCGTCCGGGACCGCGGGCCGGGTCTGGGCCATAGCCGCCCCGGACAAGAACAATGCCGCCATCCAGAGCGCCCCGGCCGCCGTCCACGCCCGCGCGAAGGGTTTCGTCATTCTCTCGGCTCCACTCCCGGCACCGGCCGGCGGCGTCTCACAAAAGGATCACCGCCACCACCGTGCCCAACGCGAACGGCACCAGCGCCGCCGGAGGCAGGTTCCCGCTCACCGTATCGAGAATCACCAACATCGACAGTCCGATGAACACAAGACCCGGATAGGTCACAAGAAGTTCGATCATGATCCATGCCGGCACGCATCGGCCCGGCCCGGGAAGAGCCCGGACCCCGCGGCGCAGCAGCAGCTTTCATTGTGGGTTGCGGGGGTCCGGGTGTCAAGGAGAGAGATGGGGCGCCGGGGACGCTTCCATAACCCGCGGGGTGCCGGGAGCCCCGGACCCTGGGACGAAGGCTTGTTGACAGTACGCTCTACCGCATCTATTATTCGTACATTCAATAGGTCCAGTTGAGGAGACGCAAGTGAAGTTCTCTCAAGACATCGTTCCCCTGACCGACCTGAAATCCAACCCCGGGCGCGTCGTGAGACATGCCGCGGAGTCTCACCGTCCCGTTCTCGTCACTAGTCGCGGGCGAGGCGTCGCAGTCGTCCAGTCCGTCGAAGAATTCGAGGCAGCCGACGATGAGCGCGCTTTCATGCGGGCGGTTGTCGAAGGGTTGTCGGATATCGAAGAAGGACGCGAGGTCTCGTTGGCGGAAGCGAAGTCCCGGCTCGGCCTCAAGTAGTCGTTCCCGTGGAGATTCGACTGGCCGATTCCGCCTTGGCCGACCTGAACGAGATCCAGGATTGGTACGCCGGCGAGGGCGTTCCGGACGTGGGCTTGCGCTTGATCCGAAGGATCATGGAACGTGTCGAGAGCCTGGCATATCACCCCGACATGGGGCGCATCGTACCCGAGTTCGGGCAGGCTTCGCTCAGAGAACTGACGAATCCGCCATTCAGGATCATCTATCGACGGGATCGGGACGCCGTGCGGATCGTTCGAGTGTGGCGTGGTGAACGCCTGTTGCGGCTGCCCGAAGACGAAGACGGAACGGTTTGATCGGCCACCCGCAGCCATGCGCATGATGGAAAGCCGCCAGGGAAACAGGAGCCGGTAACCCTCCGTGCGTTCCCGGGAAAGCCCGCGTTGACACGCATGGGGCCGCGTGTTACGAGCCGTTCGAGAGCCATGGGCTCGCCCGCGTGCATCCCCTGACAGACAGTCGCAGATCGGAGGAACTGCCGTGAAGGAACGGATTCGCGAGATCGACAAGGAGTACGGTTTCAACCTCACCGAGGACGAGATCGAGTCCATCGCCAAGCAGGCGGAGGAGACCCACCTGCTGTTGCAGGACCTCTACAAGGTCGACGTCACCGGGGTCATGCCCATCATGAAGATCGACAAGCAGCGTAAGAGCTGACAACGTATCGAGAGCATCGAACGCACTCCGACCTACCACGACACCATGGACAACGACGCCAGGGAACGAATTCTTCAGCACATCGACGGCCAGGAACTGGCCGAACTCACCCGCGACCTCGTGGACATCCTGAGCCCCACCGGCTCGGAGAAGGAGATCGGTGAGTTCATCCTCGACTGGTACCGGGCCAACGGCCTCAAGCCCATCCGCCAGGAGATCGACCCCAACCGCGTGAACGCGGTGGGCGTGCTCCAGGGCACGGGCGGCGGCGTGTCGCTGATGATCAACGGCCACATGGACACGAGCTTCACCGGGCAGGAGGACGACCTCATGCTGTGCCGGGAGCTCGAGCCCCAGAGCGAACTGCGCGGCGCCATCCGCGACGGCAAGGTGTTCGGCCTGGCCGCGTCCAACATGAAGTCGGGTCTGGCGGCGTTCATGGTGGCGGGCAAGGCGCTCAAGAAGAGCGGCGTCGCCATCAAGGGGGACCTGATCCTCGCGGCGGTGGCGGGCGAGATCTCCCGCACCCCCATCGGGCCGTACCAGTCGGGATTGTATCGCGGCGAAGGCACCGGCACCCGGCACCTGCTGACCTACGGGGTCCAGTCCGATTACGCCATCGTGGCCGACCGTTCGGCCTTGTCCATCATCTGGACCCAGTCCGGCGTGGCCCAGTTCAAGATCGACACCTTCGGCAATCCCCATGCCGCCTGGGGCGTTACCCGGAAGCAGGAGCCGCCCGAGGAGCACAACGCCGTGCTGAAGATGGCCAAGGTGGTGCAGGCGGTGGACGCGTGGGCCGAGGAGTTCGAGGCCAACCACGTGTACCAGTCGGCCAACGGCCCGATCATTCCCAAGGTCAATCTCGGCTCGGTGCAGGGAGGCGCTCCCTACCGGCCCAACTACCACCCGGGTATCTGCTCGTTGTACGTAGACGTGCGCATTCCGCCGGAGCTTCGGCCCCTTGAGGTGCAGCGCCAGTTGCGCGCGGTGATGGATGCCACCGGCTACGAGTACGACATCGAGATGTACACGTCGAAGATGGGCTACGAGGCCAAGGGCATCGAGCCGGTCGTGGAGGTCATCGAAGACACGCACCAGGAGCTGTTCAACGAGAAGACCACGCCGGCCAACACCTTCCGCTCCAGCATCTGGACGGACACCAACATCTACAACGAGATGGGCATCCCCGCCTGCAAGTTCGGGCTCGGCGGTGGCCGTTTCACCACCCGGTCGGAACAGATCGACATCGACGAGATCGTGCGCGCGGCGAAGATTTATGCGCTGTCCGCCGCGACCATCTGCAATTGGGCGCGATAGCCTTCGGATCAGGAGTCACGCATGGAACCGGTACTCGCTGAGAAGATTGTCCACGGCTTGAAGGCGGCCGGCATCGATTTCATCACCTACCTGCCGGAGAGCCGCCTGAGCCAGATCCTGCCGCTGTTGCGCGAGGACGGCACCGTACAGATGGTGGCGACGGCCAGCGAGCAGGAGGCCATTACCATCGCCGCGGGCGCGGCCCTCGGGGGCAAGCGGGTGGCCTGCTATATGGAGAGTACGGGTCCCTACGTTTCCGCCTACTCGCTGCTCACCGTGGGCAAGCAGATGGGCGTGCCGATCCTGCTGCTCATCGGCTTCCTCGGTAGTTTTGCCGATCAACGGAACAGCTTCCTCTACGTCACCATCGGCATGCGCATGATCCCCACCATCGAAGGGCTGGGCCTCGAATACCGCGTCGTCGAGAACGCCGACAACCTCGAGCGGCACATCCGGGACGCCCAGCGGGTCAGCGACTCCATGCGCGCGCCGGCCGCCCTGATCTTCTCCGCGGAGTTCGCCCGATGATACGGTACGACTGCCTCGAGCTCATGGCGCCGTTGATGACCGATCAACTGGTGCTCTCCTCCCAAAGCGGCCAGCGCATCGAATGGTTCCACCTGTCCCAGCACGAGGGAAACCTGTTGGTGGGAATGATGGGTTGCGCCACCGGCGTGGGCATGGGTTTGGCGCTGGCGTTGCCCCGCCGCCGCGTCATCGTGCTCGAATCCGACGGCAGCGTGCTGCTGTCGCTGTTCAATCTTCCGACCCTGGGCAACCTCAACCTGTCCAACCTGACGGTGTTCGTCTTCGACAACGAGGTCTACAGCGGCAGCACCATGAGCGAGCCCACGGCAACGGCCGGGAAGACCGACCTCGCCGCCGTCGCCCGGGCCTCGGGGATCGACAACGCCGTCACGGTGCACGATATCGAGGGCTTCAAGGAGCACGGCTTGCCGGGCGTGACCGGTGAGGGGCTCCACTACGTCGTGTGCAAGGTCGAGGAAAGTCTCATCCACCGCGAGATCCCGCGCCCCAACGTCGATCTGGCGGAGTACAAGTACCGGTTCGTTCGCTATATCGAGCGCACCGAGGGCATAACCATCCCTTTCGTCGGCCTGGGATAGGGTTCCGCCCCATCCCGGATACGCGAATGCCAAAGTATCAATTCACACCACAAGGAGGCGAGGCATAATGGCAACGAACGAAGAAGCGGTCAAACGGCAGGAAGCCGAGAAAACCGAGTACGACTGGGGCACGCTGTGGCCGCACTATCACAAGGAGAGGATGAATTGGGCCACGGGTTTCCGCACCCGGGGTGACGTGGATATCCTGTTCCTTTCCGGCTCCACCGGACGCGATCCGTTCGAGGACGCGCCCTGCCGGGAACCCAACGAGGAGCGGGCGGGCCGCGGCAAGGTGGTCGGCGGCATCAAGGAGCAGACCACTCAGGCCTGGCAGGACATCAAGGACAATCTCGAGATGATGGGCGGAGAGCTCAAGCACATCGTCATGATCCGCTACTTCCTCACGCGCCGTGAGGACGTGTTCGACATGCGCGACGCGATGTACGCGTTCTTCGAGGAGCACGAGCCCGATCTGCGGGCGCATCCCCGTCCCGCCACCCTGCTGCGCGGCGTCGGCATCGATCTGCAGGACATGCT
>JAPOPM010000076.1 GCA_026712905.1 Deltaproteobacteria bacterium | reverse complement strand
TGCCCGGCGGCCAGCGCCGCGGCCGAGCCGCCCGAGGAGCCACCGGGGGAGCGGTCCAGCGCCCAGGGGTTGCCGGTCGTGCCGAACACCACGTTGGTGCTCTGGGCGTCCCCGCCGAAGAGTGGGCAGTTCGTCTTGCCGAACACGATGGCGCCGGCCGCCTTGAGCCGTGACACGGCGGTGGCGTCCCGGTCCGGGACGTGTCCGGCCAGCCAGGGCGCTCCGGCGGTGGTGCGGATCCCCTCGGTCTCGATCGTGTCCTTGATCGTGATCGGCAGCCCACCCAGCGGCCCGGTCCTCTCACCGCGGGCTTTGGCCTCGTCGGCTGCGCCGGCCAGCCGGCGGGCCCGCTCGGCATCCAGCGTTACGACGGCGTTGAGCGCGGGGTCGGCGGCCTCGATCCGGCGCAGGAACAGCTCCAGCAATTCACGGCTCGAGATCTCACCGCTTCGCAAGGCCGCGAGGAGATCACGCGCGACCGTGTGGACTCTCTGCACCATGTCCGTACCCTACGCGCGCCCTCCACTCACGATGCCTTCGGGAGTGCGGCGCCGCTAAACTTAGCAATAGTCTCGCCAAGCGAACGAGGGACTCTTGTCCACCGCCGCTCAATGGACACCGCCAATCGACGCCTGCCCACCGACACCGGGCTGATCTCGGGAGAACATCACAATGCGTAGCATCACGGTGCAGAACTATCGATGTTTCGGCGAGCAGCAAACCGCTCAGTTGGCGCCCCTTACGTTGTTCGTAGGCGAGAACAGCAGCGGCAAGACGTCCCTTGCGGCAATGGTTAGGGCGCTGTGGGATATTTCCTACGCTGAGCGCGTGCCGGACTTCAAGGAACCACCCTACGACTTGGGGAGTTTCGAGGAGATTGTTCATCATGGCGGCGCGAGAGATAGCAATGCTGAAATGTTCTCGGCGGCATTTGAGATCGGCTCAGACGTACCAAGTCGCTTGACTCGCGAGACTGAATTCGGCGTATCGGACATAAGGCTTGAGGTCACCTTCGGCCCAAAATGGGGAGCACCAGTTCCCACCCGAAGGCGTATATCACGCGGCGATTACTGGGTGGAACAGAGCATAGATGGGAACAATCATATTCGTTTTGACTTGGGTACGCCAAGTGGCATTTGGGCATATGAGGACCCCGAGATCGACCGGTTCTTTGCTCAGAACGGTGGCATTGATTCTCTGCCGCCGTTCGATTTCGTCAGCCACCTCATTTGGAGGGAAAGATCAGCGGCAGAGGATGATAGTAAGGAAAGAGATCCTCCGCTGATCACGGAGGAGGAACAGGAGTCTATCATGGACTTGATTCACGGACGGATCTTCTCTGAACTGTCCGATAGTCGCTCCACCGCCTCGTCAAGGCCCTTCGCTGGCGCCCCCACTAGGTCACATCCTCGGAGAACATACGATCCTGCGAGTGTGGCACCTGACGCTGAGGGAGATTACGTGCCCATGTATCTTGCTCAGTTGTCGCTTCGGGACGCTAGCGCTTGGGAACGCCTACAGTCGCGACTTGGGGAATTTGGTCGCGAGGCAGGACTCTTTCATGAACTCAACGTACGTCACTTGGGGAAGACCGCTGGTTCTCCGTTCCAGATTGAGGTTCGTGCATCTGATATACCAGCGCAGAGTCCGCCACTTAATCTTGCTGATGTAGGCTATGGAGTGAGCCAGACGTTGCCGCTAGTAGCTGAACTATTGCGACCTGACGGGCCGCGGATGATGCTTCTTCAGCAGCCTGAGGTACATCTGCACCCGAGTGCCGAAGCAGCTCTGGGCAGTCTATTCTGTCGCGTTGTTTCCAGCGGCAAGAAGCGCCGCCGACAGCTTGTCGTTGAGACTCATAGCGACTTCATCATTGACCGCGTGTGTATGTCAGTTCGGGACGAGACCGTTGATCTCGTCCCCGAAGATGTGTCGATTGTGTATTTTGAGCGAACTGGACTTGGAGTTCGGCTTCATTCGTTGCGAGTGGATGATGACGGCAACTTACTTGATGTTCCTTCAGGATATCGCCAGTTCTTTATGGACGAGTCTGTCAAGTATCTTGGGGCTTGAGAATGTGTGCGATTGTTGATGCGAACGTCAGGGATCTTGTATTCAAACGTCATGCCCGGGATGCGAGCGACGCAAATGCCAGGTTTTTCCAGTGGATCATATCGGGCAAGGGTATTGTTGTGATCGGAGGCACAAAGCTCCGTAAAGAGCTATATGGTGATGCAGGCTGGCGGCTTCGTGATGTGTTTGTGAACCTCAAACGCATGGGATACATCAAAGACATTGATGACGAAAAAGTGGATAGAGTAGCGGAACAACTCGGCACGGACGGAGCGTGCAAGTCTGACGATGAGCACATAATCGCGTTAGCCAGAGTAAGTCGCGCCCGCCTACTCTATTCGCATGATAGCGCTCTCCACAGGGACTTTGGGAATAGGGATCTGCTTAGTAATCCGCTTGGGAAAGTCTATTCGACGAGAACGCGTAGCGAGTTCACTGATGGCCATCAGCGTCTACTTGCGAATCGCAATCTATGCGATCCTCGGAGAGGATAGATCTCTAGTGGATTCTACCCGTGCGGAATCTCTGGCTCCTTCCATCGGCAGCCTGTCTTTCATCGTGAACTAAGAAGCACAGCGGGAGATGTGCGCCACCGGGTGTTCCGAAGTCGTCGCGCTAGCCGAAACTCTGAATTGAGTGGCGGACGAGATGCCAGTTCCGTAATTCCATGAAGGAGAACCGATGAGCGGGAAACTGGATCTAGCCGCGCGAATCGAGCGCGACGCCGTCAAAATAGCCGCCAAACTAGCGCCGGGGAGCATATACACCGTCGGTGGATTGAAGCGTCTTCTGGGAGCTTGGCGTTTATCGCGCTACCGTAGCCGCCACGGTGCCAACGCCGCCGGCGCGGTTGAAACGATTGCTGAACAACTGGTTGAGTCGAAACATCTGGAACCTGCCCGATCTGGGCGGTTCAACACTCCGCGATGGCGTGCGCTATGACGAGGGAACGGGACCGAGCGCACAAGCAGATCCTTTCGCAACCGGTAGGTGCGACTCGGGTAGTGCTAGAGACATCTATCGGGTGGTCGTTGCGACCGCACCAGAAATGCGGAGTCGATTTCCGGCAGGACTTGAGATTCTGTGGAGCTACAGGCCGCAGGGCAACGTACGTCTGCTACCGCTCACCCCGAGAGAGGTCTGGTGGCTAGGGTCAGCGCCTTGAGCGGGGACGAGGGCGCTGCGCAGGGCGAACTCTGGACGCCGTTGAGGATCGGTGCGGTGACGGTCAAGAACCGGATCATGCTGTCGCCGCACCGGCAGGCCTACGGCGACGACAACCAGCCCACCGACCGCATGATCGCCTACTACGTCGAGCGGGCCAAGGGCGGCGTGGCGCTGGTGGACGGCGAGTCCACGTCGGTGAGCCGGCGGTTGGCCCGGGCCAGCGCCGAGTCCGGCCCGTCGGGCTGGCGCCTCACCGCCTACGAGGAGCGGGTCATCCCGGCCTTCGCCCGCCTCGCCGAGGCGCTGCACGCCCATGGTTGCAAGATCTTCATGGAGTTCAGCACCTTCGGCGTGAACCAGGGCGCCCGGATC
>JAPOPM010000075.1 GCA_026712905.1 Deltaproteobacteria bacterium | reverse complement strand
TGCCCATGCTGAAGTCGACGATGTCCTCTCCCCGCCTCCGGGCTTCCTGCTTGAGGTCGTTGATGGTGTTGAAAACGTAGGGCGGCAGTCTCTTGATTCGGTTGAACTCCACTTTGCGGTCCCTCTCGTCCCTTCCGGCCCGGCGAATGCGTAGGAATGCGGCCGCCGGGCCCCACGCTCCCGCGACCACGATGCGACTGAAACAGGCAGGATTTCCGCTATTTATAAGTCATTCGCGGTACCGGCGCAAATCTCGCAACCGGCGGCGACCGCTCAATCGGCCCATGCTTCCAACTGCATGCTGTCTCCCCAGCGCTGTTGGAGCACGTCCCGGATGTGCCGGGAGGCGCGGCCGCGCAACCGCGGATCCCGCGAGAGCCAGTCACGGGCCTCCCGGCGCGCCGCCTGCAGCACTTCGTTGTCCCGCACGAGGTGCGCCACCCGGAACCCCTGGACGCCGGCCTGCCGGGTGCCGAGGATCTCCCCGGCGCCGCGGAACCGCAGGTCCGCCTCGGCGACCACGAAGCCGTCGGCAGCCCGCTCCAGGACCTCGAGGCGGCGGCGGGAGTCGTCGTCCCGCGTCCCGTAGTGGATGAGCACGCAGTGGGATTCGTCGCGGCCACGCCCCACCCTGCCCCTGAGCTGGTGCAACTGGGCGAGTCCGAACCGCTCGGCGTGCTCGATGACCATCAAGGTGGCCCCGGGCACGTCGATGCCCACCTCGATGACGGTGGTGGCCACCAGCACCTGGATCTCCCCCTGCCGGAAGCGGCGCATCACGTCGTCCCTCTCGGCGGCGGGCATCTGGCCGTGTACCAAGCCCAGGCGGAGCCCCGTCATGACCGTCCGGGACAACTCCCGCGCCATGGTCTCGGCCGCCGCCAGCGGTAGCTTGTCGGAGTCCTCCACCAGCGGATACACCAGGTACGCCTGCCGTCCCGCCGCCACCGCGGCGCGGACGCGTTCGTACACCCTCCTTCTCCGGCCCTCCTGCACCACCACGGTACGCACCGGAGTCCTGCCGGGAGGCGCCTCGTCCAGCAGCGACACCTCCAGGTCGCCGGAAAGGACCATCGCGAGACTGCGGGGGATGGGCGTGGCGCTCATCAGCAGCAGGTCCGGCTCCGGGCCGGTTGCCGCGTTCCGCAAGGACAGCCGCGCGAACGCCGTTCGCTGGCTCACCCCGAAGCGGTGCTGCTCGTCGACGATGCCGATCCCCATGCGCGGCACCGAGACGCCTTCCTGGATCAAGGCATGGGTGCCGACCACGAAGTCCACCTCACCTCCGGCGATGCGTCCGCCAAGCTCCTTCCGGGCGGCGGCGGAAAGCGAGCCTGACAGCATCGCCGCGCGCACGCCCAGCGCCTCGGCGTAGGGCTGGAGCCTTTCGTAGTGCTGTTCCGCCAGGAGCTCGGTGGGTGCCAGCAGCAGCGCCTGGCGGCCGTTCTCCATGGCCCGGAGCGCGGCGAGCCAGGCGATGACCGTCTTGCCGGAACCGACGTCGCCTTGCAGCAGCCGCCGCATGGGGTTGGGCGACTCCATGTCCCGGAAGATCTCCTGCAACACCCGCTCCTGCCCGCCGGTGAGGCGGTAGGGCAATGACTGCCGCATCCGGCCGGTGAGCGAGTCTTCCCGTATCGGGGAGCGAAAGCCGGGGGTCTTCAACCGCTGCTGCTGCCGCAGAGCCAGCGCCAGTTGGAAGTAGAAGAACTCGTCGAAGGCCAGGGACCGGCGAGCCTGTCCCTGGAGTTCCTCCAGTGCGTCCGGTTCCATCTCGCTGTCCGGCCGGTGAATGACCTCCAGGGCCTGTTTCAGATCCATGAGCCGCTGCCGCTCCGCCACCTCCGGGGGCAGGAAGCTGGGCAGGAACCCGCCGAACCGCTCCAGCGCCTGGTCCACCCAGCCGCGCAGGTGCGCCTGGGACACGTCGCCGGGCTTTCCGTACACCGGCCGCACCTCCGGTTGACGCTCGGTTCCCTCGTCGAGGACCTCGAACTCCGGGTGGGGCAGGCTGAGGCGCGCGCCGCGCGCGGGCGCGACTCTGCCGTAGACGGAAAGGTGCTGGCCCACCCGCAACGCGTCCGCGACGAAGCGGACCGGGTTGAACCACACCAGCTCCAGGCTGCCGCTATCGTCGCTCAGGGTGCCCGTGAGAATTCCGCGTCCGCCGCGGATCCGGCCGGCCCGCAGGCTCGTCAGACGGCCTACGAAGGTATCGCTCTCTCCAGCCACGGCGGCGGCGATTTCGGCCACGTCGCGGCGGTCCTCGTAGCGCAACGGCAAGTGGTAGAGCAGATCCTCGATGGCGGCGAGGCCGCGGTTGGCGAGCTGGGCGGCCCGCATCGGGCCGATCCCTTTCAGGACGTCGAGACGAAGTGCCAGGGCCTCGCGGCAGTCGGCGGGGTCGACGGGTGTGGCGTGATAGGAATGGGTCACGTCCGGGCGGTATGTCGCTGGTAGTCCTGAAGCGGCTGCACGGTCAGCTCGCCGCCCTTCAGGAACTCGATGGCCTCCAGTGCGGCTTCGGCTCCGGCCAGGGTCGTGAAATAGGGGATCTGCCGATCCAGGGCGTTCCGGCGCACCAGGTAGCCGTCGTTGCGGTAGCTCTCGTTGGCATGGGTGTTGACGACCATGGCGACGGCCTCGTGCTGCAGCGTCTCCTCGGCGTCCCGCACCACCTCCACCGGGATGCCGCCGCGCTGGAAGAAATCCGCGGTACCGCCGGCGGCCATGATCCTGAAACCCAGCGCTGCCAGGGACCGGGCGATGTCCGCGGCGCCCTCGCGGTGCTCGTCGGGCAGGCTGAAGAACGCCGCGCCGGACTCCGGCAGTTGCATGCCGCCGGCCATCTGGGCCTTGGCGTAGGCCTTGCTGAAGGAGTGGTCGATGCCCATGACCTCTCCGGTGGACTTCATCTCGGGTCCCAGCAGCGTGTCCACGCCGGCGAACTTGTTGAACGGCAGCACCGACTCCTTGACCGAGACGTGCGGCGGGATGATCTCCTCGGTGAGACCCATCTCGTCGAGCTTGCGCCCCACCATGACCCGCGCCGCCAGCTTTGCCAGCGACACGCCGATGGCCTTGCTGACGAACGGCACCGTCCGCGACGCACGCGGGTTCACCTCGAGGATGTAGACCTCTTCCCCCTTGACCGCGAACTGGACGTTCATCAGCCCCCGCACCTCGAGGGCAGTGGCCAGGGCCACGGCCTGGCGGCGGATCTCCGCCTGCACCGCCGGCGACAGGGTCCGGGGCGGGAGGGAGCAGGCGCTGTCCCCGGAGTGGACCCCGGCCATCTCGATGTGCTCCATGATGCCGCCGATGACTACCCGCTCGCCGTCGGCGATGGCGTCCACGTCCACTTCGGTGGCGTCGTCCAGGAACTTGTCGATGAGCACCGGGTGTTCGGCGGAGTTCCGGAAAGCGCTCACCAGGTAGTCCTTGAGCTTCTCCTCCTCGTAGACGATCTCCATGGCCCGGCCGCCCAGCACGTAGGACGGCCGCACCAGCACCGGGTAGCCGATGCTCTCGGCTACCCGTAGGGCTTCGTCGGTGGATCGGGCGGTGCCGTTGTGCGGCTGCCTCAGGCCCAGCCGCTCGAGCAGTTCCTTGAAACGCTCCCGGTCCTCGGCCAGGTCGATGCTGTTCGGCGGCGTGCCGATGATCGGGACCCCGGCCTCCTCCAGCGCCAGCGCCAGCTTCAGCGGCGTCTGTCCGCCGAACTGGACGATGACTCCGTCGGGCCGCTCCTGCGCCGTGATGTTGAGCACGTCCTCCAGCGTTAGCGGCTCGAAGTAGAGCTTGTCGGAGGTGTCGTAGTCGGTGCTGACGGTCTCCGGGTTGCAGTTGACCATCAGCGTCTCGAAGCCGTCCTCCTTGAGGGCGAAGGCGGCGTGGACGCAGCAGTAGTCGAACTCGATGCCCTGGCCGATGCGGTTGGGGCCGCCGCCCAGAATCATGATCTTCTTGCGGTCGCTGCGCCGGGACTCCTGGGTCCCCTCGTAGGTGGAATAGTAGTAAGGCGTAAAGGCCTCGAACTCGGCGCCGCAGGTATCCACGGTGCGGAAGCCGGCGAGCACGCCCGTGCGCATGCGCAACGCCCGGATGTCTTCCTCCGAACGTTCCGACAGTTCCGCGAGGCGCCGGTCGGAGAAGCCCATGTTCTTGACCTCCGACAAGAACTCCTCATCGGCGTCGCCGCCCTCCCCCAGCCGGCGCCGAATTTCATCCTCCTTCTGGATGATGGACTCTATGTGGCGGAGAAACCAGGGATCGATGCCCGTGAGCTCATACAGACGCGCTATCGTGAAGCCCGCGCGAAAGGCCGCGCCCAGGGTCCATAGCCGGTCCGATCGCGGCCACCGGAGCCGTTCCTCCAGCAACGCCTCCAGTTCGGCGCCCTCCGCCGCCAACTCCGGCTCCTCGAAACCGTAGCTGCTGGTCTCCAACGAGCGCATGGCCTTCTGCAGCGCCTCCTTGAAGGTGCGGCCGATGGACATGGCCTCCCCCACCGACTTCATCTGGGTGGTCAGCACGTCGCGGGTCTGGGGGAACTTCTCGAAGGTGAACCGCGGCACCTTCACCACCACGTAGTCGATGGTGGGCTCGAAGCACGCCGGGGTCTCGCGCGTCACATCGTTGGGGATCTCGTCCAGCGTGTAGCCCACCGCCAGCTTGGCGGCGATCTTGGCGATGGGGAACCCCGTGGCCTTGCTGGCCAGGGCCGAGCTGCGGGAGACCCGCGGGTTCATCTCGATAACCACCAGCCGGCCGTTG
>JAPOPM010000074.1 GCA_026712905.1 Deltaproteobacteria bacterium | reverse complement strand
TGGCACCGTGTCCACGCACGCACCGTAGTAGTAGGTGCCGACGCTCGACGGCGCCGTCAGGCTGATCGACTCCACGCTCGCGCCCGAAGCCGCGAGCGCACCCACCGCGTCCGTACCGACCGCCGTGTCGGACGCCGAAATCGTCGCGTCCGAAGACCGGTAGTAGCGCAGCGTCGTCGCGGCGGACCGACCGGCGCCCCCG
Source organism: Deltaproteobacteria bacterium (assembly GCA_026712905.1). Taxonomy (NCBI): domain Bacteria; kingdom Pseudomonadati; phylum Myxococcota; class Myxococcia; species Deltaproteobacteria bacterium. The sequence goes on along the minus strand of JAPOPM010000074.1, from coordinate 5,230 downwards.
TTGCTTACCGTCGCACGCAGTATGAACGACGCCCCGGCGTCCGGATTGCCGTCGCTCACCGAAGGAGACTCCACCATCAGATCGGAAACTTCGCCCGAAGCCGAGTCCCCGACTCTTTCGATCAACCAGCTTCCGTCGTCCTGACGATTCGCTACGAAGGTGATCCGCTGACCGTTGATGGTCGTGTTGACGATGTTCAGGCTCCTACCGGAAATAAAGAACGCCAAGCGACCGCTTCCCGAGGCAAGGACCGAGAACTCGAGGTCGGTACCGGGGTAGACGCAACTCTCGCCCGGCCGCACCGTCTGGCCCGCCCGGCATTCGTCCGCATCGGCTGCCTGAGGCGACGGTAACTGTGGTGGCGAGGACGGCGATGGAATGGCCCGTTCGGCGAACTGGATCGGACCCACATTGTCAAGCGGACGCCAGATGTCCGGCGCGTTCGCCTCGGCACCCGATCCTCCTCCCGCAAGCCCCAGCCCTGCCCAGCGCGGTCGCTCCCGGTGTCCGCCGCCCAGCGGTATGGAGAACCTCACTCCGAATGACGCGGAACCGTCGCTGTCGCCCGTGTCCTCCCATGCCGCTCGAAAGCTCAACCACGGATGCGGCCGCCAATCGAGGCCGACTCGTGCCCCGGTCCTCCACTTCCCGGACGCGTCCTTGTCCTCCCAGCGGGTAAGGGCCGTCTCAAGGCCGATGGTGGTCGTCGGCGTCAGACGCAGACCGAGTTCCGCTCCCTCGATCGCTCGCTCCTGGAATCCGGAACGGCCGGGCCGCCAGCCCGTGGTCGGCAGAAAATGGTGGAACCAGCCGTTGCCCCAGCTCCCAGCGTAGTCGAGGCCGGTGACGAACCGCTGGTGGCCACTCTCCAGGCCTTGCTGCAAAAGGCCGGAGACACCAAACACATCGACGCCCGGAGTGTCGGACAGGGCGAAGCGGCGAACGAGGCCGTAGCGCAAATCATCGCGGCGCATTCCCTTATCGTCGGTCCAGTGAGAAACGCCCCACTGAAGGAACAGTGCGTCAGACTCCGTTTTCAGTCCGTCGGGAGCCATTGACGCCGGACCTAGCGCCGTGCCGAACGATAGCGGGAAGACGGTGTCGATGTCGCCGTTGAGCCCTGTCCCGCCCGGAGACCATCTCAATCGATTGGCGATTCGGAAGTTATCGCCGAACAGGAACCGTCCCTGTTCGCCCGCGAGGCGCGAAACCTCCTCCATGACAACACCGCTTAATGCTTGGTCAAGGAGGCAGTCGGTCGACACCGAGCCTTCAAGTCCGTTCGCGCATGCGGCCCCCGCCCGTGACAGGGTGTCTTGAACGAATAGCGACGAGTAAGAAGGGCTGGCAGACTCGTCAGCGGCGTGGACCAACACCGGTCCAAGCACCAGAAACAGCACGATTGCCAAGATCGCCTGGCCGCACCGCATGCCGATGCGTCGCACCCTCCGCCAGCGTCCGTCGAACATGGTGCCCCTCATGAATTCGGCTCATACGGCTTGCCGAGTACCACTATGAGAGCTCGCAAGGCTTGAGCGTACTCCATCCATGCCCCGATTCCCAAATTGTCACCACTTCATCACCACTTCCGCCGGATAGCAAGAAGCCGCCACGAAAAATGTCGGCGACAGGCGATGCGATGCCAGACTATGTTGTGAACATGTCAATATGGTCACCTCAGTATGAAATGAACATTGCATACACCCGCACACCTTACCGAGCCAAGCCCTGGCGGCGGTTCGAGAGGGGCGGGCCGCCGGGCAAACGCAACGGCGCGCCGCGCCGCCCAACCGAACACCCGCCACCGCCCTAGCAGTGGACGGACGGTCGCATGTCGCGCAGTCCCGGTTCGCGCCCGGATTTCCTTGTGACGGGCCCGACGGCATCAGCGACAGGATTGCCTCTTCCCGGGGCTTTCAGGCCGCATCGCCCGCTCAATCGCGACCGCCACCCGTTCCGCGGTCTGGCTCAGGGTGGCGTCGTTGAGATGGACGTAGCGGTTGGTCGTACTGGCCCGCCGGTGTCCCAGCAAGCGCCCGGAGACCATGCACGCTTTCTCCGTTCATGACCGCGTGCGAGGCATGCGCATGTCGCAAGTCGTGAAGCCGCGCATCGGACACGATTACGGCCACGTCGCACACCCTGATCCAGAACGTCCACAGATCATTTGTACTCAACGGCCCGTTTCTCTTGTCGCCCGGAAACACCCACTCCCCGGACGTCGTTTCGGCGAGGCTGTTCAGTAGCTCCCGCGCCGCCTCGCCGAGCAGAACGTGCCTCGGTCCCGTCTTAGCGTCGCTCAGGGCGAGCCGGTCGGGCTTGACCTCCGACCAGCGCAGGCAGCGTATCTCGCCTGGCCTGCATCCGGTCAGCAGGAGCAGGCGCACCGCCGCAACGCAGATCCGGTTTTCGTCCGTGCGAACGCGCAGGACCGCGCCGAGCCTCGCAAGGTCGTCCGCACCGAGCAGCCGCGCGGCGGATGGCGGTAACGACGATACCGGCGCAAGGGTCTCCAGCGGCTTCGGGCCGATGGCCCCACGCGATCGCGCAGTTGAATAAGTTGCGCAGGATGTCATGACTGCGATTCGCGCCGCCCGGCTTTCGTCTCCCGTATTCGTGGAAAAAGCGGGCAATGTCGGCGCGCACGACCGAGCCGACGCGCAGATGGCCGGGAGCGGGCAGGATGGCGCCGTTTAGATGGCTCATGGTGGGCTTCAGCGTTGACGGCTTCCACGAAGGCGAATGCCGCTCGACGTATTCGGCGGCGGACTTCGTCAGCGTCGGGCCGGAAGCGGGAATGGGCACGGGATTCCCGCCGCCCTTCTCGCGCGCGAGGAAGGCGAGCGCGGCGGCTCGCGCCTGGTCGGCCTCCACCGCGTCCGGCTTGCCGAGCGTGCCCCGGCACGGCTTGCCGTCGCGCCGGAAGCGGAACACCCAGGACCGTGCGCCGTTCGGCTGCACCCGGAGCATGAAGCCTCGCAGGGCGGTATCGTGGAACGCGTACTCGCGTTCGCGGGACCGGGCCGCGAGCGCGAAGCGTCGGTCAGGCGGGCGCGCTCAGTCATCGGCCCGCCTTCCCGCCGTCGAGCATGTCGGCGAGGCCGCGCGAGACCCGGTTGGCCGCGTCGAACACGGACCCCTCGGGCGCGGAGCATCCGATGATCCCGACGTGACGGCGCCGGCAAAAGCATCCTCGTCCGTAACCCGGGCGCGGATGGCCCGGGTCTCTTCCGCATTCGCATTGGCCGCCATCCAGGCGCTCACCCGATCGACCGTCCTGAGCCGCGGCAACGCCCCTTTGCCCAGCCTCCCCACGAAGGACGGATTGCGCGGAGCCTCCTCACCCAGCACCGAGAGCTTGGCGCCGGTCACGGCCAGGAACGCCTCCACCTCGTTGCGGAACGCCGGACCCAAGGGCGGATGCCCCATGAAGACCAGCATGCGGTCCGCCGTCCCAAGCCGCACCGAGCGCCCCCGGGCCTGCGAGAACACGAAACCCGGGTCGCCCAGGGCTTCCACGCCGAAGCGCCGGGCGCCCACGCCGCGGCGTTCACACCAGGCGGCAACCGCCCGGCGCAGGCGGTCGTCCAGGGGCATGCCGGACTGGAGGTCGAGCGCTGCCATGCGTCTGAACATGGGGAACGGGATGAACACCCGCGGTAGAACGCCCGCTGGCACTGGCCGCACAGCATGATCCGTCACGAGGGCGGCGCGGCGCCCGAGAACCTCCGCATCCTCAGGGTGCGGGGCGACTCCTTGGCGCCGGAGATGCGGGACGGCAACGGACTGGTGGTGAAGCGGGTCGAGGCGGCGATGACGATGAAGGGGACGAGGAGGGCGTGAAGACCGCATTTTACTCCACGGCTTTCTCCGGCGGCAAGGGAACGCCGGACACGGCTTCCCTGGAGCCGGCAGCAGTGTCAAGAGCGCCAAGGCCGTGCGTCCGGGTCTCCTTTTCCGCGGACAACCCGCGTGCGTTCCGGTTCCATGGGCGGCCGGCTACCGTCCCTACCAGCGGGTCGTCAGCCGGAACCCGATGCCGTGCTCCGGCGCGTTGTCGGTCTCGCACCGGCTGGCTTCGAGCGAGAACGTGAACGCGCCCGTATCCGCCGGGCGGGCAAGCCGCCAGCCGAGCCGGTACTTGCGCTCCGTCTCCGAGTACCCGAAGCCCGCATAGGCGTGCCGGTGAACCGGCCGCCGAAGGCCGACAGGCCGTAGCCCGCCTCCGCCTCCAGCCGGCCCGCGGGATCGGCATTGCCGTCCGCCGCCAGCGCCGCCGCGTCCGAACATCCTCGCGGTCAACAACGAGTACGTGAACCTCGGCATCGTCTTCGCGGGCGGCAGCAAGATGCCCCGCAACGCGGACGATGTGCGAAAGAGCAAGGCCGCGCACGGCGTGTCGGTGGTGGAGATCGCCCGGAAGGACGGCGCGTGGTCCATCGTCAAAGACTCGCCCTACAACCGGAGGATCACCGCGGACACGCCCATGGAGATCACCGGCCCGGCCCGCGGCCACGAGCTGCTCAAGACGGCCGCCGACCCGGCCGGCGCGCACAGCCTCGGCACCTGGAACAACTGCGGCAACGGCCGCACCCCCTGGGGCACCTACCTGAGCTGCGAGGAGAACTTCCACGAGTATTTCTCCACGAGCGACGCTGGCGTGAAGATCAGCCCCGAGCTCAAGCGCTACGGCGTCAACGCCACCGACAAGTACGGATGGGCCATGACGGACGAACGCTTCGACATCGCCAGGCACCCCAACGAGCCGAACCGCGCGGGCTATGTCGTCGAAATCGATCCCCTGGACCCGAAGTCGATCCCGAAGAAGCGCACCGCGCTGGGACGATTCAAGCACGACAACGCCGAAGTCGTGCTGGCCGCCAACGGGCAGGTGGTGGTCTACATGGGCGACGACGAGCGCGGCGAGTTTCTCTACAAGTTCGTGAGCGACGGCCACTGCGTGGAGGGCGGCGACAACGCCGATCTGCTGGAGGACGGCAGGGTCTACGTGGCCAGATTCGCCGACAGGGGCCGGGGCGAGTGGTTGGAGCTGACCCCCGCATCCACCGGAATGGCCTCCATGGCCGACGTCTGCAGTCATACCCGCATCGCCGCATCCGCGGTGAAGGCCACCACCATGGACCGTCCCGAATGGGTGGCGGCGAATCCGCGAAAGGCGGAGGTCTACTGCGCGCTTACCAACAACAAGAACCGCGGCAAGAAACCCAAC